>DASYBN010000536.1:0-12114 GCA_036500785.1 Acidobacteriaceae bacterium | reverse complement strand
CAGGTAACTCCTGGCCGGGTCGTAAAACGGCTCGGTGAGCATGCGCAATCCCTTTCATTCGAGGGTAACAGACCTTCGCCGCTCCCTGCACGGAACACGGGCGAGGCCTCAGCCCGCAGCTGCCAGAACCCGCACGACCTCCGCTTCGCCCGCGCCTTCCAGCGCATAGCCGGATCCCTCGTCCGCGGGCAGCACAACCGCGTGTCCGGCAGGAATCGCGAATCTGCCCGCATCGTCGCTCCTCAGCACCGCGCCCTCTTGCAGCGCAACCAGGATTTGCATGCGCCCGCGCAATCCCAGATCCACCGCACTCTCGCGCGCCGTTCTGAACCGGTCGACCACAAAATACGGCGTGCTGATCAACCGCGTGAACCCGTCCATCTCGACCGGCTGCACAAGTCCCGCCTTCGTCTGCGGCTTTGTCACGGCGAGTCCGTCCTTCAGGTGCAGCTCGCGCGGCCTTCCGTAGTCATACAAGCGGTACGTTGTGTCGCTGTACTGCTGCGTCTCCAGCACCACCATGCCCGGCCCGATCGCGTGAATCGTCCCCGCATCCACGTACACCATGTCTCCGGCCTTCACCGGCACGTAGCGGAGCTTGCTCTCGAGCGTCCCCTCGTGAATCGCACGCTCCATCTCCTCGCGCGTAATCTCCTCGCGAAAGCCCAGCGCCAGCTTCGCCCCCGGCTCCGCCGAAACCACATACCAGCACTCATTCTTCCCGCGTGGCTGCCCGATCGCCTGCGCCTCCGCATCATTCGGGTGCACCTGCACCGACAGCCACTCGCGCGGAAACAAAAATTTCATCAGCAGCGGAAACTCCCCCGGAGCCTCCGCGCCAAAATCCTTCGGCCACCGCCGCGTCACATCCCCGAGCGTCTCGGCATCGTGGCCCTCCACCGCGCAGTCCACCGACGTCAGCCACGCCTCACCCACCGGATGTCCCGGCTTCGGCTGCTCCAGAAACTTCGGCAGCTCCATCGCGCCCCAGATCCGCTCCGAAAGCCACGGCCGCAGCACGACAACGTCCGGAGCATCATTTTCTTTGGCGTCTCTAAACTCCGAAGCGCTACTCGCAGACCTCATCAACAACCCCCTCTGTCAGTTATATGACAGCGGCGATCTTCGCGCAGCGCAGCTCACTCGCACGCAGCAATCAACGCATCATTGCCGCTCAGCGTCAGACGAATCCCCTCGCCCGCCGCGGCATTCCCCACTGTGCCTGCGCCTGTCAGCGGCTGCGACACCCTGCATCCATTGGCCCACGTGCCTGCGGTCCGCACGTCCAGCGACGCTGAGCCGTTGCCTCGATGCAGCGCCACCACCACGCGCTCTGCCGCCCCAACTCCCGGCTTCGCTTCGCACCGCTCCGCGCGCTCATGCGACATGTCGCGCAGCGTCACCAGCCAATCCGTATTCGCAACCAGCACCTGCTCGCCGCCGCACGCCAGCGCCGGATGCTCCCGCCGCAGCTTCGTCAGTTCAGCAACCCACGAAAACTCCGCCTGCTGCTCCGGCGTTCTCCCTGCCTGCGTAAACGCGTCCTGCGCGTCGCCCGGAAATCCTCCCGGAAAATCTCTGCGATTCTCAGGATCGTCCCCACCCTTCATCGCAATCTCATCGCCTGCATACAGCTGCGGCGTCCCGCGCGTCGTCATCAGATACGCAAACGCCACGCGTCGCAACGACGCATCCGGCACCTGCTCCGCGAATCGCGCCTTGTCGTGGTTATCCAGAAACGGCACCAGCCTGTCCGGGTGCGGATACAGGCTGTCCTGTCCCAGCACCCCCGCCAGCCGGCTCATCGGCGCGCCCTTCACGAACACATCCTGCGCCGCGAAGTACACCGGAAAATCGAACGGCGTATACAAGCGCGTGTCCACTCCGGCGCGCGTCACTCCGTCTGCAAACGACGACGTGATCACCGGATTACCGTTCGAGACCTCACCAACCTCCGTCAGCCGGGGATACAGCGTCTTCAGCTCCGCCATGTACTCGTGCCAGAACTCGCGCCCGACATACGGAAACGTATCGATCCGCAGCCCGTCCGCTCCGGTCTCCTCGATCCACCACACCGCATTCTGCCGCAGATACCTCGCAACCGTCGCGTCGTCCGTATTCATATCGGGCAGTGAATCGACGAACCATCCATCCAGCGTTCCCACGCGCTCCCGCTCCGGAGCATGCGGATCGATCAGCGCGTTGAAGTTCGTTTCGCCCGCGATGTGATGCGCCGCCGTCCCATGAAACCAGTCCGGTGTCGGCTCATCTGTCACCCAAGGATTCAGCGGCCCTACATGATTCGGCACATCATCCAGCACCAGCTTCATCCCGCGCTTATGCAGCGCCTCCGCCAACTCCTGCAGATCACGCATCGATCCCCAGTGCGGATCCACGCGATACATATCCGTCGCGTGATAGCCGTGATAGCTCTCCGCGCCAAGATTCTCATACGGCGGCGTCACCCACACCGCCGTCACTCCAAGCTGCTGCAAATAATCCAGGTGCTGCTCAACCCCACGATAATCTCCGCCGTGCCATCCGCGCGGCTTCGCCCGTTCAGCGACAGCGGCCGCACTCGTTGCAGCATCCTGCGCATGCAACCCATCGTTCCTCAGATCGCCATCTGCAAACCTGTCCGTCAAAATCAGGTACAGCACATCCGACGAAGAAAATCCCGCAAATCCCGCACTCGCCGGCTTGCGCGCCCCGAAGTGATACTGCGCCTCGGCATGTTCGCCTCCGCGCGTCACTCGAACGGTCACCGTCTCCGGCGCCGATGCCGTGCGCGTCAGCCAAAGCTGCGCCCAGTGCCCATTCTCGGAGATCGCTGTCCTCTCAATCCCCAGCTTGGGATCGCTCAGTGAAAACTTCGCTCCGCCCAGACCCTCGCCGCGCACCAGTAACATCGGCGCGGGCATCTCCACCCACCAGTTCGGCGGGTCGATCTTAGCGATGGAGATCGGCGCGGCGGTTTGCGCCGAGAGCAGAGTGGCACAGCAACAGCCGAGAAGTGCAGCAAAACGTAGCAACATAAGGGCTCGCATAAGTGAAGCAGTTTTAGGAAAAAAGTGGCACTGCAAGCTGAGCCTGCAGTGCCGTGTTGAGGAATACGGTGAAGGGTTAGAACTGAATCCGGAACGCAAGCTCCGTCAGCCGCTGGCTGAAGTAGTTGACGTTCGTCAGGTTGGCGAAGGTGTACGGCGCCTGGCCGGGCGTTTGTGCCGCAAGGCCGGCCGGCAGCTGCGTGTTGGACGGCGGGGCAAAGGCCGGCGAGTTCAGCAGGTTGTAGAACTGGCCGCGCAGTTGCGCCACGAGCCGCTCGTGGATCGGAATGTCCTTGAAGATGGACATGCTCAGGTTCGAGTAGCTCGAACCACGCCACTCGTTCATATGCGTGTTGCCCGGCGCGATGTAGAAGCCCTCCGCATTCCTGGCCGGACCCGCGAAGTCGTAGGGATTCAGCACGTCGTAGTTGTTGGCCGGGGTCGGCTTCACGTACACGTTGCTGTGGCTCACCAGGTTGGGCCGCACTGCCGGACCGCCGCTGGTGCTTGATGCAATGGTCACATCGAACGGCGAGCCGCTCGTCAGCTGGACGAACGGAGATATCTGCCAGCCGCCGATGAAATAGTTGGTGAACGTGTTGACGTGCGACGCGAACATCTTGCCCCGGCCGAACGGCAGTTCCGCCAGCATCGCGAAGGTGAAGACGTTTCGGATGTCGTCGCCGGAATCGCCGCGGTTGAGGCTGAACTGCGGTCCCGCGGAGGTTGTGGGCACAGCACTCGCACCGGCCTCAGAGAACGGTCCGACGGAGTCATCCGTGGTGTGGGACCAGGTGTACGCAGCCGTAAACTGCAGGCCCTGGGCCAGTTTGCGATCCAGCTTCGCCTGCAGGCCGTTGTAGTGCGAGCTGCCGGTGTCCTCGTTCAGGGTAATGGTCTGGCTGGACGACTGGCCAAAGTACACATTGGTGCCAAGCTGCGGTGCAGAGTAATTGACGGAGTTGAAGAGGTGATCGCTCTTGGTGCCGACGTACGCAATTGTCACCGCGGTGACGTTACCGAGGGCCTGTTCGATGCTCATGTTGTACTGCTGGACCATCGAGGTCGGATTGTGGGTCGGGTACGAGATGAGCGTGACATTCGTCGGGTTGGTGAGGCTGACCGTCGGCGTGGCGCTGGGGAGCGGCCCCGTCGCCAACGTCGGGTTGTTGCCCGCATACGGACCGGCAACGGTGTTGCTGTTGTTGGAGGCGTTGGCCACCATCGGCGCCTGTCCGCTCAGGTTGATGCGATAGCCCGCGTACGAGCTGTAAGTGGATGTGCCGTTGAAGTCCGGATTGTTCGACAACTGGTTACCCACGCCGCCGCGGTCCAGGAAGTAGAAGATGCCGTAGCCGCCGCGCAGCGCGGTCTTGCCGTTGCCGAACAGGTCATACGAGAAACCTAGACGCGGTGCGACGTTGTTGAAGTTGGTGTTGACCAGCGAGCGCGAGTTGCCGTTTTGTCCCGCGACCTCCAGCGTGTTGGTCGCGATGTCGTAGTTCGACTGCTGATTGTTCGCTTCGTACGGATGCGTGTAGAGGTCGTAGCGCAGGCCCAGGTTGAGCATCAGGCGACGGCTGACCTTCCAGTCATCCTGTGCGAAGTACCCGGTCTCCCACGACATGGTCCGGAAGAAGCCGGGGTTCGAAATGTCGTAGTTGTTAACGAAGCCACCAGCCAGCTCGGACGTATCGAAGCCCGTGAAGGCTCCCGAGTACATGTTGAAGAACCCCTTAGCCGAATACGCGGCCTGGAAGAAGTCCACTTCGCGGTGGATCACCATCGCTCCGAAAGCGAAGTTATGCGCCCCGTGCACCCAGTTCGCGGTGTCGGTGACTTCATAGGCGTATTGCGGCACGGAGTACTGGCCGCCATCCCCCGTGTACGAGAGCTGCGTGTTGTTGTCGCCGATCAGCGAGATGCCGCCCAGAAGTGCGTTGCGGTTGCCGTTCGGGATGCCAAGCTCCGTGTCAATCGCCGTGCCGTTGTCCGGGTTCAGGTAGGAGTAGTAGTCCCGCGTGTAGCCAAAGCGCACATCGTTCACAACGTGCTGCGTGAAGATGTGCGTTTCGCCCGCAGCCAACTGGCGGGGGTGCGTATCGTTGTTGCCCGAACCGTAGCCCGAGGGAATACTGACCAGGGCCGTCGTCAGAATGGAGTTGTAGTTGTCGGTCGATCCGCGAACGAAGAAGGTATCGTGGCTGCCGATATGCCAGTCCAGGCGCGCATCGAACTCGTTGTCCGTCACCGTGCTGACCTGCTGGTTCTGGTAGTTGTTAATGACGTTGTTGATCGGCGTGCGGTTGGGTGCGGGGAAGTAGTTCAGGTACTTCATCGCGATGGGATTCTGCTGCGCCGTCGGAATCACGTTCGGTGCGGCAATCGTGCCGAACTGAGCGCAGGTGAGCGGATTGAAGATCGCGCCATTGTCGACACTCTGGTTGAGGAAGGCGTTTGGATCATTTGGGTCGCCCGGAGGGCCCGAGGCCGGCGTAATGACCAGGCCATGGACCGTAGTGAAGGACGGGCACCCGTCCGGGCTGTACGATCCTGCACCCGTATAAAACGCGGGCACGACCGTCTGGCTCGATCCGAGCAGCTCAGAGAAGTCGCCGGTCCGCATCTTCACTGTCGGGACGGTGTTGATGGAAAGGCCTGAGTTCGGAATGGCCATGCGGGAGCCATGGTAGTCACCGAACAGGAAGAGACGGTCCTTCCAGAGCGGGCCGCCCAGCGTGGCGCCGTACTGGTTGCGATGGAAGCTCGGCTCCGGCGTTCCCGGGGTGAAGTAGTTCGGGTTCGCCGAGCCCAGCGCGGAGTCGCGATAGAACATGTACGCAGAGCCGTGGATCTGGTTGGTGCCGCTCTTGACCGCCGCCTGCACCAGAACGCCGCCGACGCGACCGTATTCTGCCGGCGCGAGCGAGTTCGTGGCGCGGAACTCGGCCAGCGCTTCTACATCCGGATACAAAACGATGGTATTGACCAGCGCGTCGTTGTCGTCGACGCCGTCCAGAAGGAAACTGTTGGCCTGCGGGCGAAGACCATTGGCCGAAAGCGCGGCGCCGCCGGTCTCGTTGAAGCGAATCGTTTCGACCGGCTGCTGCCCCTTGTTATAGCCGGAAGCCGAGCTGTTGCTCTGGCCGCGGGAAACGCCGGGCTGCAGAAGCGCCAGCTGGGTGAAGTTGCGGCCGTTCAGTGGCAGGTCTGATAGTTCCCGCCCGGTGATGACCTCGCCCGTCTCCGACGTCGCCAGGTCAACAATCGGCGCTGCGCCGGTTACCTCAACCGTGGTGTTCTCGGGGCCGGCGCCAAGATGGAAGCTCATCACCTGCACCTGGCCGACGTCGAGCCTCAGGCTCTGCTGCTCGGCCGCGAACCCCGGCGCAGTCACCTTGACCGTGTAATTGCCGACCGGCAGCGCCGGGACGGAGAACTCACCCGTGCCGTTGGCCGTGACGTTGTGGGTCTCGTTGGTGCCCGTGTTCGTCACCGTTACGGTCGCGCTCGGAACGGCGGCGCCGGTCGTATCGGTGACCTGGCCGGAAATACGCGCAGCGTCGGATTGTGCCAGCAGCGCCGCACCGTAGGTCAGCAGGACGACCCAGAGCAGCACGCTCAGGCAAATCGAAAATACATTTTTGTTCTTCATGAAGCCTCCAAAGCACAAACATCCACTCTGGTAACGCGCACGGCGCCTTTGAAGTCGGCGAGGTTAATGCGTCTGTTCCAGAGTCCGACAAACCCTGCGCCTGTACCTGACTTCGCCGCAATCCACAGCCGTCCTTTTGTCCTTCAATTTTTCATCTCCTGGCAAATCCCATTATTTCTTGCGGTTACCGCAGGTTAATCAACTGCTGGCGGCGCCTCTCCGCGAGTGATACATTCAACTCCGCGAGGTTTAATCGCGCGCATGCCGGCCCCGGTTTCCAATTCGAGACTCACCTTCGGACTCTTCGAAGTCGACCTCGAGAGCGGTGAGCTGTGGAAGGCTGGATTCCGCGTCAAGCTCCAAAGCCAGCCCTTCAAGGTGCTCGCCGCCCTGATCGAGCGCCCCGGCCAGGTCGTCACCCGCGACGAGCTCCAGCTCCGCGTCTGGGGTCGCGACACCGTCGTCGACTTCGACCACTCCCTGGGCACGGCTATTAATAAGATCCGCGAAGCCCTCGGCGACTCCGCCGACAGTCCCCGCTACATCGAGACCCTCGCCCGTCGCGGCTACCGCTTCATCGCCCCCGTCGGAACTCTGTCCGAGCCATCGCCGTCCTCCACTGCCGTTCCGAGCGTGTCTCCGTCCGATACGGCCTCGACCCAAGCTGATCTCATCGCGCCCGCCTTCATCAACGCCGCACCCGGCCCGCCGAACGCCATGCCCGCGCCGGCTGGTACCGTCGCCGGCCGTTATCCTCGCCTTGCTCTTGGCCTCTTCGCCATCCTCCTCATCGGCGCTCTCATCGCGAGCTACTTCCTTGGCTCCGAACGCGCCTCGACCACGCCGCCCCGCATCACGCAGCTCACCCACAGCGGCCACCTCGCCCCCGGCATCGAGCACATGGAGGATCTCTCCCCTGCGGTTACCGACGGCGTCCACCTCTTCGCGGCTACCATCGACAACGGCCACGACGGCCTCGCCGCCGTCGCCCTCGCCGACGGCTCCGTCACTCCGCTCAACGTCCCCGACGAGGTCGCCGGCCCCGCGCTCGGCGATATCTCTCCGGATGGCGCCCGTCTCCTGCTCCGCGACCACCTCTCGCCCGAGTCCGAGCAGCCCCTCTGGGCCGTCCCCACCATCGGCGGCTCCGCCCTGCGCATCGGCAACGTCCTCGCCCACGACGCCACCTGGATGCCCAACAACGGCGGCATCCTCTACGCCAACGGCACCAATCTCTACCTTTCCGTCATCACCAGCGGAACACCGCAACTCTACGCCACACTCCCCGGCCGCGCCTTCTGGCTGCGCTGGTCGCCCGACGCCAAGCTCCTGCGCTTCACCATCATCGATCCCCTCACCCACACCACGTCGCTCTGGCAGCTCTCCGCGGCCGACCACAAACCTCATCAACTGCTGCCCGGCTTCAGCCAGCCCGCCTCCGAGTGCTGCGGTGTCTGGTCCGCCGACGGCCGCTCCTTCATCTTCCAGTCCGCGCGCGGCGGCAACTCCGATCTCTGGCGCCTGTCCGGCGAGTCCACCTCCGATCCCATCCGCCTCACCAACGGTCCGCTTGAGTTCCGCTCGCCGGTCGCCGCCCGCACCGGCGACCGCGTCTTCTTCCTCGGCGTCGACGCCCGCTCCGACCTCCAACGTCTCGACGCCTCTGGCAACCTCGTTCCCGAGCGCGGCTTCCTCTCCTCCGCCGTCCGCGTCGACTACACCCGCGACGGCCAGTGGGTCGCCTGGACCGACTCCAACGGTCAGCTCTGGCGCGCCCGCTCCAACGGCGACGAAAAACTCCAGCTCACCCCTGACAGCCTCGTCGTCTTCCTCGCTCACTGGTCGCCCGACGGCAAGCACCTCGCCCTCATGGCCCGCGAGCCCGGCAAAGCCTGGCAGATCTACCTCATCGGCTCCGAAGGCGACGACCTTCGGCCCCTGCTCCGCGAGTCCCGGAACGCCGCCGACCCCTCCTGGTCGCCCGACGGCAAGTCCCTCGTCTTCGGCCGCGTCAACGACATGATGGGCAAGGAGAACGCCGAGCGCACCCTCCACATCCTGCACCTCGACACCAACCAAATCGACGAGGTGCCGGGCTCGAACGGCCTCTTCAGCCCGCGCTGGTCGCCCGACGGCCGCTGGATCGCCGCCCTCACCCTCGACCAGCGCCAGGTCCGCCTCTTCGACGTCGCCTCCCACACCTGGACCACGCTCCCCGTACCCTCCGGAGCCGATCCCGTCTGGACCTCCGACAGCCGCTTCCTCTATCTCCACGCCTCGCTCGATCCCGCCCAGCCCATCGATCGCGTCAGCATCCCCGACGGCCGCGTCACCGAGGTCGTCCGCCTCGCCGACTCCCGCCAGAACGACGCCGTCGACTTCGTCTTCGGCGGCCTCACCCAGCAGAACGAGCCCCTCATCCGCGCCCGCGTCTTCACCGGCAACATATTCTCCATGGACCTCCGATAGGAGCGCCGGCCCCTACTCGGAGAGCTGTCATCCTGAGCGCACAATTCAGGCTGTCATCCTGAGCGAAGCGCGCAGCGCGAAGTCGAAGGATCCCCGCATTGGCCTTTGCTTTTGCCGTGGCCTTTGCCTTTCTGTCGTCCCCGAACGGGATCTGCTTCGGCCTTTGCTGTCGCCTTCCCTCTTAGCTCCCCTACTCGAAACTCGTAACTGAACCGAACCCCTCACCGCATCCGCCCACCCCACGAAACCGCCTTAACCAATTACTCTTATTCCTGCGTGCGCCTCGCGCCGCAGCCACCTACCTTGCTATCCCGCTAAGGAGCTCCTCTTGGCCGTTCCCGTCAAAAATGTCAGTGCGCCCGGTTTTGGTGAAGACGCCTACCTGAAGACCGACACGCGCGCGATGACCGTCGCCACAGCCCTCTTCTTCATGGTCGGCTTTCTCACCTGCCTCAACGACGTCATCAGCCCGCACCTCAAGTCCATCTTCGCGCTCGACTACTCGCAGCTCCAGAACGTCCCGTTCTACTTCTTCAGCTCCTACTTCGTCTTCAGCTACCCTTCGGGGAAGCTCGTCGAGCACTACGGCTACAAAAAGACGATGGTCGTCGGCCTTCTCGTCATGGCCGCCGGCGCCATCGGCTTCCTGCCTGCCGCCCACTACGCCGAGTTCCCGCTCTTCCTCACCGCGCTCGTCATTCTCGCCGCGGGGATGACCGTCGTGCAGGTCGCCATCAATCCCTACGTCACTGTGATCGGCCCCGCGCGCACCGCCGCCAGCCGCCTCAATCTCGCGCAGGCCTTCAACTCCGTCGGCACCTTCGTTGCGCCGTTCTTCGGCACCTATCTCATCCTCCGCAACGCCGCCGCTCCGCTCACCGCCGATCAGATCCACGCCATGAACGCGGTGCAGCAGCAGTTCTACCGTGCCACGCAGGCCTCGACAGTGCGGGTGCCCTACATGCTCATCGCGCTCGCGCTTGCTCTGCTCGCACTGGCGCTTGCGATGATTAAGCTCAAAACCACCACCGGCGTCTCGCAGCACACGCAGGACTTCCGTCCCGGCGCGTTCGCCGAAGCGTTGAACAAGCCCGACACCATCTGGCGTCATCCCTGGCTCCTCTGCGCCGCCATAGGCATCTTCGTTTACGTAGGCGCCGAAGTCTCCATCGGCAACCTGCTCGTCAGCTACATGGGCCTTCCCCAGATCGCCGCCCTGCCCGCCTCCACCGCGGGCTACTTCCTCATGGTCTATTGGGGAGGCGCCATGGCCGGACGCTTCGTCGGCTCTGCCATCCTGCAGAAGGTGAAAACAGGTTGGCTGCTCGGCTTCGCCGCCATCGGTGCCTTCTGCCTCGTCATCATGACCCTCCTCACGACAGGCCACGTCGCCATGGGCGCAGTCCTCGCCGTCGGCTTCTGCAACTCCATCATGTTTCCCTCGATCTTCACCCTCGGCATTCAGGACCTCGGCCCGCTCACCAGCAAGGGCTCGAGCCTCCTGATCGCCGCCATTCTCGGCGGAGCCATCATTCCGAAGATTCAGGGCGCCCTCGCCGACCGCATCGGTCTGCAGCCCAGCTTCATCGTTCCCGCGGTCTGCTACATCTACATCGCGATCTTCGGTCTGGCCGCCATTCGCCGCCCGCACGCCCGCGACGCGCAAATCCCTGTCGAACCCGCCTGAAGCCACATTGAAACGCCACATTGATCGGGGTGTCGTTCGGAGTAGCAGCAGGCTTTAGCCTGCGGTGACGGGACCGATAAAGGCTCGCGGCTTTAGCCGCGCGGGTCTCGCCGCCCGGCCCGAAATCCACTCACGGCGTCACCGGCAGCGACAACGAACAAAACCCCTGCGTCCCCGTCACTGCCGCGATGTTCACCACCTGCGGCTCGCCAACGACCTCCAGCGGCGTGACCGTCACATTCCCATTCGCATCCGACACCGCCGTGCTCTGCTGAGCTTGCAGCACGGGCGCAGCCGCGCACCTTCCTGTCGCCGGGCACGCGCCCTCCCATCCATCCGTCGTCTGATACACCATCACCGTCGCTCCCTGGAGCGCATGACCAACCAGGTCCGTCACTCCCATCGTGACCGCACTCAACTCCGCGCCCACACTCACGCTCTGCGCCGCTCCACTCGCCACCGAAATCTTCCACTGCGACGCATCCACCGCCGTCACCGTCCAGCTCGCGCACGCCGTCGCCCACGCACATCCGGTCACCGTCACGCTTCCCGCGCTGAGGTTGCTCGCGCTTACCGTCACAACTGCCGTGCCCGTCGCATCGGTCGCAGTTGAATTGCTGCTCACGCTCACGCCTGATCCCGCCGTCCACACCACCGGCACGCCCACGGCCGCAGCACCATCCTGCGTCGCTCCCAGCGAAATCGTCCACGTGCCCGACGCTCCCGCCGCCAGATAACTCGCGCTGTTCGCGATCGCCGCCACGCGCACCGGATTCACATCCTCGAGCGTCACCTGCGCCACCGCGCTTCCACTCATCTCGATCGCACTCAACACCACCGGCCCTGCTGCGCCGCCCGTCACCGTCGTCGCAATCATCCCATTCGCATTCGTCTGCAGAACGCACGTCGTCGCGCCAAAGCACGCCGCGAACCCCGCCGTCCCCGACACCACCGACATCTGCACCGCCGCGTTCGCCACCGGAGTCACACCGTCAGGCGCGGTCAACTGCACCGTCAACGCCTCCGCCACTCCCGTCTCCAGCGCCGGCTGCGACAGCGCCAGCTTGTCCGGCTGCACATACTCATACGTGAACCCGTTCAAAATCAGCATTGCGTGATGGATCTTGCCTTCCAATCCGATCGAGTCCACGCTCTCCACCACACCCGTGTCTCTGCACCCACTCGGATCGCTCGCACCCTCGCCCAGCAGCGTATCGATCACGCTTCCGTCCGTGTCGTAGATCACCGTAATCGGA
>DASYBN010000535.1:0-8550 GCA_036500785.1 Acidobacteriaceae bacterium | reverse complement strand
ACTTTGGCGGAGTTGTAGATGAGAAGCGACAGCCCGCCCCACACGTAGCTGCGCCAATAACGGCGCAGGTACGGGAAGAGCGGGCTGAGGCGCTGGAACATGCGTTCTGTTGGATGAGGCTGCGGAGCGGTTGGACTCCGCAACGGGCTACTTCTTTGGTGGGGTCGTCGAGGTGGGCGGCTGGGCCGGCTGCGTGGAGGTCGACGGCGTCGTCCCGTTTACCGGCGGAGGAGCAGCCGATCCGGCGGGCGAAGAGGCGCCAGGTTCCGGAGCCGGCTTCGCGGTGTTGGGCTGTGGCTGCGGGCGATTGGCGGCGGGAGGCGCCGGCGGCTTGGGCTGGGCGTCGCTCTGCGCGATGAGCTGGACATCGAAGATCAGCGGAGACCGTGGCGGGATCGGCGGGCGTCCGTTCTCGCCGTAGCCGAGCTCGTAAGGAACGTAGAGGCGCCGCTTGCCGCCGACGTGCATGCCCTCGAAGCCGGTGTCCCAGCCCTCGATAACGCGATGGCCGCCGTACGGAAAGCTGATCGGCTCGCCGCGATCGACAGAGGAGTCGAATTTCGTTCCGTCGGGCAGGTAGCCGGTGTAGTGCACGGTGTACCACTTGTGCGGCTGAGCGAGTGGACCGCTGCCGACCTGAGTGTCGACGTAGATGAGCGAGAATGTCTCGGGCTTCTGGTCGAGTATGTCGCGGACCTCGGGATTGAGCAGCGGCGAGCCGTAGTCGAGAGTGATCGCGGGATGATGCGTGATGGTGTACAGCGCCTTGGGGCAGGGGCTGCCTGGCGGCAGCGAGGGAATCTTCGGCGAGAGCTCCGGAACCCTGACGCAGCCTCCGGTGGTGGCTGTCGCAGTGGTATGGTGCGCTGTTGTTGCTGGATGTGTTGTGCGGGTGGTTTGCGCGGTTTGGGCGAGGAGAGGCGTGGCGGCAAAGGCGATCAAAATCGCTGGGGTTCGCATACTGCAAACAGTGTATTCGGAAGCGCCGCGAATGCGCTGGATGGCATGGAAATCGGTCTAGGTAGGTGTCCGGAGCAGAAGATAGGAGCCGGCCATCGCGAAGAGCAGATCGGGCGACCAGGCGGCGAGTACGGCCGGCAGAGAGTTCACGTTACCGAGGTTTTCGGAGATGCCGGCCAGCACGTACCAGAGGATTGCCAGCGCTACAGCCGCGCCGATACCTGCCAGGCTGCCGCGCTTACCGACCGACAGCGAAAACGGAACAGCAAGGATCGCCATCACCAGTGTGAGGAGTGGGTAGGCGAGCTTGCGGTTGAGCTGCACACGCAGCGGCGTTGTATCGAAGCCGCTCTGTTCGAGATCGCGAATGTAGCTCGAGAGCTCGCTGTAGGACATCTCCTGCGAGGGCCGCTCTTCCTTCTTGAAGTAACTCGGCGTCTCTCGAATCTCGGCGAAGCTGGCTTGCCTGAATGTCTGGTAGTTCGTGACGGCGTCGCCGTTGGCGAACGCGCGGTCCCATCCGTTGTCGAAATCCCAGCGATTGGCGGCGGGGTTCCAACGCGCGCTCTCAGCGTAGATGCGGCGCGAAAGCGTGAAGGTGCCGGGTTGGAACTCGAAGACCGTAATGTTGGCGAACATGTTCCGGTCGGGGTCGAAGGCCTGGTAGTAGAAGATCCGCGGCGGCTCGCCGGAGGCCGATGTCTGGCCGGACATCCATTTTCTGTCGGGGCGCAGGAAGGTCTGGGCGGGTTTGCCCTTGATGCTCGAGAGCAATGCCTCCTGGCGGCGGTTGGCGTCGGGAAGGTAACTCTCGTCGAACGCGAAGAGCAGCGCAGAAAGGATTGCGGCAACGAGCAGCACCGGTGTGACTAGTCGATAGAGGCTGACACCGGTAGCCTTCATTGCGGTGATCTCGCTTGTGCGGCTGAGCGCGCCGAAGGTGATGAGCACGGCCACCAGCGAGCAGAGCGGCGTGACGTTGTAAAGGATGAACGGAATGAGATTGAGCAGGTAGTCGCAGACGGTGACGAGCGGCGTGCGGTACTTGATGATGTCGCCGATGAGCTCGAAGAAGGTGAAGATGAGGAAGAGGACGGTGAGGGCGCAGAGAACGAGGACGAAGTTGCGCAGGAAGCTGCCCATCGCGTACTCGTCGAGGATGAGCGGAAAGCGGCTGCGCACGGCGCGACGAAGCCGGCGCAGACGATCGCCAGCGCCGACGGCTTCGGCATCCGGCTTGCGCGGCCGAAGAATACGGTTAAAGCCTTTTGAGATCGCGCTGCTGATGCTGGAGAACACGTTGAGTGCGACGCCGCCGCGCGACAGCTGCTGAATGAGCAAAAGGCCGGCGACAGTAAAGAGAACGTTTGCACCCCAGACTCCGGCGACAGCAGGGACCTTCTGCTGTCGCGCGAGCGCGACGCCGATCTCCGAGAGGAAGTAGTAGAGAAAGACGAGCAGCAGCGTGACGGCGAAGCCCGTTCCTTTGCCGCCACGCTTGGACGAGAGCCCAAGTGGAACACCAACGAGCATCAGGACAAGGCATGCGGTGGGGAAGGAGAGGCGCCGGCTGAATTCGATGGCGTACGGCCGGGCGTTGCGTGTGCTGTCAGAGCCGTGGGCGCGTCGCCAGACCTCGGCGGTATCCAGCGCCTGCATTGGCGTGTCGCGGCGGCTGAGGTGCGTGTCCTCCTGCGTGCTGGTCTCGATGGGCAGGACGGTCGAGTTGAAGGTGGCGATGTCGTATTGTGCGGGGTCGTTGGCTGCGATGTCGTGGCGTGAGCCGTTGATCAGATCGAGCCGGAGGGTCTGGCGCTCGGATCCGGCCTGCACGATGGCTTCCTGTGAGCTGATGATGTGCGGGGATGAGGGCTGAGAGAGGTCGGCAAGAAAGACGTGCTTCCAGATAGCGGTTCCGTTGGCGCCGGGCAGGACATCCTGCGTGTAGAGGACGTAGTTTTTGAAGTCCTCGTAAAAGACGCGCGGCTGAACCTCGACGGTGGCCTGCGATGTTTTGCTCTGCTCCTCGTAATTGAGCAGCGCGCGCGCGGCGCGGGGAGCGACGTAGAGGGAGTTCGCTAGACCTGCAACCCAGGAGAGGATGGCGATGATGCTGACGATGCGCAGGAAGGAGACGATGCCGAGGCCGCTGGCGCGCATGGCGGTAATTTCGCTGTCGGAGGCAAGGCGGCTAAGTCCGAGCAGGATGCCGATGAGCACGGCCATCGGGATAGTGAGGGTGAGGAAGTTCGGCAGGAGATAGCCGATGAGGCGGAGAAGATCGAGCGGAGAGGCGACGCCGCGGACTGCGAGCTCGAGCAGCGGCAGCAAGTAACGCATGAAGAGGATGAAGGTGAAGAGCACGCCGCCGAGCAGGGCGTAGCCGACGACCTCGCGAAGGATGTAGCGGGTGAAGATGCGCACGTAAAGACTGCCTGCTCGGTCAAGTGTATCGTGCGGAGGTTTTGCGAGATTTCAGCGGCGAAGACGCAAGGAGTTCGCGAGCACACTGACCGAGCTGAGTGCCATGGCGAGGCTCGCGAGCACGGGGCTGAGCAGGATGTGAAAGCGCGGGTAAAGCGCACCGGCGGCGATGGGGATTCCGATGACGTTGTAGAGCAGCGCCCAGCCGAGGTTTTGCCGCATGATGCGGGCCGCGCGGCGGCTGAGGCGGATGGCTGCGGGGATGAGTTTCAGGTCGGGGTGAAGCAGAAGGACGTCGCCGGCCTCGCGTGCGAGATCGGTGCCGCTGGAGATGGCGAAGCCGGCGTCGGACTGCGCAAGCGCAGCGGCATCGTTAATGCCGTCGCCGGTCATGCCGACGCGGTGGTGCTGCGACTGGAGCTCGCGAATGGCGTCTAGTTTTTGGGCAGGCAGCAGGCTCGCGCGGAGGGTGTCGATGCCGGCCTCGCGGGCGATCGCTGCGGCGGAGAGTTGTGTGTCGCCGGTGAGGATGAGTGGCTGGATGTTGAGCGTGTGGAGATCGCGGATGGCTTCGGTGGCTTCGGGGCGGAGCTGGTCGGTGGCGAAGAAGGCGGCCTGAGGTTGTTTGTCCATGAGCAGGTAAATGGGCGTGGCGTAGCTGAGCTCGGCGGGCGCGGTGAGTTCGGGATCGAGATCGCCTGCGGGCAGAAGCGAAGCGTTGCCGATGAGGATCTCGCGGCCGGATGCAAGTGCGCGAATCCCAATGCCGGGAAGGACTTCGATGTCGGTGGCTTGGGGTGGCGGGAGGTTCCGTTCAGTTTCGAGTTTTGAGTTTTGAAGTTGCGACTGATTTTGAAGTTGCGACTGAACGGTTGCGAAGTGGACGATGGCCTCAGCGAGCGGATGCGTCGAGGAGCGCTCGACGGCTGCGGCGAGGGAGAGCAGATCCTGCTGAGGAAGTGTTGAGCGGGAGATGGTTGCGAAGTGCGCGATGTGCGGCTTGCCTTCGGTGAGAGTACCGGTCTTGTCGAGGGCGAGTGTGTCGAGTGTGGCGATGCGCTCGATGGCCTCGCCGCCCTTGATGAGGAGGCCGAGACGCGCCGCGCGGCCGATGGCGACCGTGATGGCGGCGGGTACGGCGAGGCCCATCGCACAGGGGCAGGCGATGATGAGCACGGCGATCGCGATGGCAAACGGCTGTGCGAGGCCTTGGTGGCGGTCGCCGGTGTTGAGCGCGATCGCCCATGCGGTGAAGGCGAGCGCGGCGAGCGCGAGGATCGTGGGGACGAAGATGGCGCTGGCGCGATCCGCGAGGCGCTGCATGGGTGCGCGTGAGGACTGCGCCTGCGAGAGCAGCCGCTGCATCTGTGCGAGCGTCGATGCGCTGCCGACTGCGGTGGCGCGTAGAACGAGGACGCCGTCGAGGTTGAGTGTGCCGCTGATGAGGCGGTCGCCGAGTGCGCGCGTGACTGGCAGGGGCTCGCCGGTGAGCATGGATTCATCAACGGAGCTGCGGCCGTCGAGCACGATGCCGTCGACGGGGATGCGGTCCCCGGGAAGGATGCGGAGGATGTCGCCGGTGGCGAGCGCGTCGGTGGGGAGGATGGTCTCGGGTGCGGAGGCGTAGTTGGGCGATGCGGCGGCGGGATCGATGTAGAGCAGGCGCGCGGTGGCGGCGGTGAGCTGGGCGAAGCCGCGGATGGAGCGTGTGGCCTGGCTGCGGGCGCGTGCCTCGAGCCAGCGGCCGGCGAGGAGGAAACCGAGAATCAGGATGACCGACTCGAAGTAGACGTCGGCGCCGGTGGCTTTGGCGCGGATGGTCGCGACGAGCGAGGCTGCGAAGGCGCTGAGGGTGCCGATCGCGACCAGAGTGTTCATGTTGGTTGAACGGTGGCGTGCGGCGCGCCAGGCGGCGAGGTAGATCTCCGGCGCGGCAAAGAGCATGACGGCGACCGAGAGCGCGCAGAGGAACCAGCGGATCGGTTGCGCCGGAAGGGACATCAGCGCTGCCGGTGTGAGCGGCGCGAGCAGGCGGGCAAGGAGGCTCAGCAGCGGGTCGGTGCTGGGGCTGGCCATCATCAGCGGCATCGACAGCACCATGGCGATGGCGCCTGCGATGAGGCTGAGCAGAGCGCGCAGGCCGATGGCCGGCTCGTCGGTGTCGTGGACGTGCTCGGCGTGATCGGCTGTGGCGTGCTGATGCGATGCGGGGAGTGAGGCATCGTAGCCGGCGTGGCGAACGGCATCGATGAGCGGCTGGGCGCCGAGGGGCTGTACGGAGGTGATCTGGGCGGAGTTGGAGAGCAGGTTGACGCTGGCGGACTCGACGCCCGGGACGGAACGCAGGGCGCGCTCGACGTGGTGCTGGCAGGCGGCGCAGCTCATCCCGGCGATCTGGAGGGTCTGTTCCATGGTCTTGGTTGGAGCTTAATTCTGGATGCGTGCAGGGTAACCGGCGGCGCGGAGGGATTCCTCAATCTGAGCGGGCGGGGCTTCGGTGCGGACGCGCGCGGCACCGATCTGGACCTCTTCCGCGTGCGTGCCGGGCAGCGCGTTGAGCGTCTGCGTGACTCGGCGGACGCAGGCGCCGCAGTGCATGTTCTCGATGGTGAGGTTGAGAGTTGCCATGTCTATTGGATACGAGATCAGGCGCGCAAGATGCGAGTGATTACGGCTCCGGAACAAAGCGATAGCCTACGCCGCGGACGGTAAGGAAGTGCGCGGGATGCGCGGGATCGGGCTCGAGATAGCGGCGCAGGCGAACGATAAAGTTGTCGATCGCGCGGGTGTCGGTGTCTTCATGAACGCGCCAGACGTTTTCGAGCAGCTCCTTGCGCGCGACCACCTTGCCGGGGCGATCGAGCAGATAGCGGAGCAGGTCAGCCTCCATCAGCGTGAGGTGAATGGTATCGCCGGGGCCGCGAATCTCGAGCCCGTCGAGGTCGATGGTGCGGCCGGCGAGGGTGACGTTCGGCTGCTGTTCGGGCTCGTCTGCCGAGGGAGGCGCGATCGCGGGCGGCGCTCCTGCGCCGGCCGACCAGTGCACGCGCCGCAGCAGGCCGGAGAGACGTGCGAGCAGAACGTTGAGATCGAAGGGCTTGGCAAGATAATCGTCGGCGCCGGCGGAGAAGCCTTCGACGATGTCTTCGGCCCGACCGCGGGCGGTGAGCAGAAGCACGGGGATAAAGCGGCCCGACTCGCGCAGGGCGCGGACGACGGAGAAGCCGTCGCGTCCCGGCAGCATGACGTCGAGCAGAATGGCAGCGGGGACGTCGGGCGTCTGCATCAGCCAGTCGAGCGCGGCGTTTCCATCGGATTCGTGGTGGGTGCGGTAACCCTCGGCCTGCAGGTTGAACAGCAGGCCCTGCGCGAGGTGCTCCTCGTCTTCGACGATGGCGATCAGCGGTGAGGACATCGGCGTCGATTGTAGCGCCGCGCGTTGCCGGTTACTGGTGTGCGGTTGCCTGAGAGGAGCCGGTGCTGGCGGTCTCGGTCGTCTTCTGCTCGGACGGGAGCTTGTGCTCTTCGAGCGCCAGCGCTTCGGGCATATAGGTGAGGGCCTGCTTGATCTGCGGGTCCCACTCGGCGCGAACCTTCAGGCCTTCGGCCTGGCCAAACTGCGAGGTGAAGAGCTCGGCCTTGATGAGGGCCTTGATCCAGTCCGCGTTGTCGGCGATGTCCTTGTCCGTGTAGTCGATCTTCTGCGCGTGGAGAAAGTCCTTGAACTGGCCCATGAGCGCGTCGTCGACGACGAGGTCGCGCGAGACGGTGTGGTTCGCAAGGTAGTGCGTCGCGAAGTCGAAGAAGGCGCGGTGGATTGCGAGCTGCTCCTGGAAGTGGTTGCTCTTGAGGTCGGCGATCTTCTCGTCGGGAGTGATGCCGCCGCCGCCGTAGACTGGCCGGCCGGCGTCGGTGAGCTTGACCTCGCGGTTGCTCTTGTCGGCAGGCAGCGCGTCGTTGCGCACGTAGTAGTAGTCGTACAGCGAAACGTTGTTGTAGTTGCGCTGGATGAGGCGGCCCGACGGCGTGTAGTAGTGGAAGGTGGTCAGGGCGAGGCCGGTGTTCTCGGAGATCGGGAAGACGGTCTGGACGAGGCCCTTGCCGAAGGTGGTCTCACCGACGATCAGGGCGCGGTCGTGGTCCTGGAGCGCGCCGGAGACGATCTCGGCGGCCGAGGCAGTGTCGCGATTTACGAGCACGACGACGGGGTACTTGAGATCAGAGCCCTTGGGAGCGCGATAGACCTGGTCGGGGAAGGCGCGGCCGCGCTGCGAGACAACGATCTGGCCCTTCTGGAGGAACTTGTCGGCGGTGTTGACCGCTTCGTTCAGCAGCCCGCCGGGATTCTCGCGGAGGTCGATGAGCACGCCCTGGATGGGGCCGAACTTGTCGAGCGCTTCCTGCACCTCGTGTGAGGTGGTCTCCATGAACTGGGTGATATGGATGTAGCCGATGCCCGGCTTGATCATGAAGGCGATATCGACGGAGGGGCGGCTGACTTCGTCACGGACGAGATCGAAGACCAGAGGCTTGGAGGCGCCTTCGCGGGCCATGGTGACGGAGACGTGGGTGCCGCGCGGGCCCTTGAGCAGGTTGGCGACGGCAGCCGAGTCCATGTTCTCGGTGGACTTGCCATCGACCGCGAGGATGACGTCGCCGGGACGGATGCCGGCCTTGTAGGCGGGCGTGCCCTCAAACGGGGCGAGCACGACGATCTTGTTTTCCTGCGGCTGGATCTGCATGCCGACGCCGTAGTACTTGCCGTGCTGGTCTTCGCGCATCTGGGCGAAGGCCTTGGGATCGTAGAAGTTGGAGTGGGGGTCGAGCACGTGGAGCATGCCCGGGATGGCGCCGTCGTAGATGGTCTGGTCGACTTTATCGGTATTCAGCTTGTCCGCGTAGTTCTGCTCGACGAGGGAGTAGACGTCGGTGAACTGCTTCATGGAGTCGCGGAGGGTGGACTCGTCGGAGGCGGACTGAGCGGCGACGCGACCGCCGATGATGGAGCCGGTGACGCCGCAGGCGGTGAGGAAGATGGCTGCGGAAAAGAGGGCGCGGCGGGTACGCGAGATCATGGCGGGGAAGGAACCTCGAGAGGAGCAGACAAGGCCCAGAAAGCGCGGGCTTGAACCCGTTTTTGGGGGCCGCTACTCGTTGGACGAGTAT
>DASYBN010000534.1:0-5725 GCA_036500785.1 Acidobacteriaceae bacterium | reverse complement strand
CAGGTGAAGCTCGAGGACATCGCCGCCACCGAAGAGATCTTCACCACGCTGATGGGCGAAGACGTCGAAGCCCGCCGCAAGTTCATCGAAGAGAACGCGCTCGACGTCAAGAATCTCGACATCTAAATCATCGCTTCTTCTTTCTTTTTAGAAACAGCAGGCCCGGTGCTCTCCGCTTCATTCAGGAGTCGCCGGGCTTTTCTGTAGAGCCATGCAGCCGCCATAAGAGCCGGCGCCAAAGGCAGAAGCGCGAAGGCTGCATCGTACCAGCGGTACCGATGTTGATCGTAGAACTCGGACGACGACTCCAGCTTCAGGGTGAATCCGTGCGCAATTGCGAGTGCCGCGAGAGCCTGATCGTTCGGGGCGTCGAAGCGCTCATGCGTCCTCGTGTTGAACAGGAACCACGTATCCGATCTCTGCTGGTCTCGATCCATGAAGTGGCTCTCGCGGGAATCGAGCGAACCTGCTATCCAATCTCCGTCCCCCTGAAACGAGAGCACATCGACGAACACATTCGGATTCCGATTCGGCAGAAGGCAGAAGTAGCTCATGTTTTCTGAGACTCCCGGGATAAACGCAGGCGGCCACCGGCTTATCGATCGCCGACCAGCGGTAGCCGCTGTGCAACGGAACTTCGAAGTCATCGCCGAACCCAAGATCGCGACCGGTGAATACACCAAAGGCGGCCATCGCAACAACACAGAAGAGGAAATACGCTCCCGCCGCAACAGGGAGGATCGCGCCCACGCGCATGAAGCGCCGCCGAAGCGCGGGGTTACCGCGACTGATGTGCCGCCCCGTGAGCGCGCCAACCGCGGCGGCAGGGACGGCAAGGACACCCACTCCAACAACAAAGATCACGAAGACGAACGCTACGCCCATGCGGGCAAGCGTAATCGGTGTGTGGTCTATCCGCCAGCCGAAATTGTTGCCCGCATTGCAGGTGGCGACTTGTCAACGTATCGCTACTGCCTTTTCTGCTGGCAACAATCAAGCGCGCGCACAAAACTTCCGCGGCGGCGCTTGTTGCGTCTAAACACCTGATGATCTTTCGCACCAAGCGCTTTCCCTCACCGAGCTCCCTCCTCCCCACGCTGCTGATTGCACTGCTGCTCTCTGCGTCACTCTCCGCACAGACGGCGGGTAAAGCAGCCGCCCCACAGCACGACGCAACGTCCGCGCCTGCAACGCCGCCATCGGCCGCGCCCGCCGCCGCGCCTCAGCCCGCGCAGGATGCGTCCGCCACCTCCGGCTCAGCCGCGCACTCGTCTCGTACCACATCAACTCTCACGCTCGACCAGCAGATCGCCAAGCTGCCGCCGCTGACCGGCGCAAAGATCGACGTGAACGCGCAGGGCCAGGCGATTCTTCAGCACCTCAACGAGGTTCTCCGCTTCTATCGCGTGGCCACGACGAAGATTCAGAAGGCCGGCGAGCCCAGCGACATTCTCTACTCCGAGCAATCGAAGTCGCAGGCCACGCAAATTGCGCAGCTCGCCTTTGAGTCCGCGCGCAACGAGGCCGCTCTGCTCACCCGCATGAGCCCCACTGGCGCGGCGCCCGCCGGCCAGAACAACACCACGCTCCCTGAAAATCAGCGCATCGCCGCCGCGCGTACCCGCGTTCAAAACGAGATCACCGCACTACAGGCCACAGACGCGGCCAACGACGCGGCCCTCGCCCACGCCAATGCGAAGTCCCGTCCCGCGTTGCTCGAGAAGCAGGAGCAGATCGACGGAGAGTTCAAGTTCCTTCAGGCCACGCTCGACGCGTTGAATCGCATCGCCACCCTCAATCAAGCCGAAGGCCGCACCGGCCTCCCCGGCGACATCGAGCGCCTTGCAAGCTCCGCGCCCGAGCTCAGTTCCGGAACCGGCAAATCCATCACCGCGCCGCCGCTCGAAAACGTCGGAGACTCGCAGCACGCCGGCCTCGTCACGCAAGGTTCTGTGCTCTTCGATCTGCTCTCCGCGCGACGCTCCATCGAACAGCAGATTGCCCAGACCGATCGCCTCCATGATCAGGCGAACAACCTCCGCGCGCCCTTCCTCAACGTGCTGCGCAGCCTCATCAATCAGGGCGAAACTCTCAGCCAGCAGACCATCAACCTTGACGCGACCCCAACCACAGACGCGCAGGACCTCCTCGCTACGCGCAAGCAGTTTGATCAGCTCACGTCGACGTTCCAGGTGCTCTCCGCCGCGATGCTTCCGCTCAGCCAGGAGGTCACCGCACTCCAGCAGGAGCGCGGCACGCTCACCAGCTGGAGCATCGCCATCGAGGCCGAATACAAATCGATTCTGCGCTCGCTGATCATCCGCGCCGCCCTCATCGCCGGCGCCCTGTTGCTGCTCGCCCTGGCCAGCACGTTCTGGAGCCGCGCCACAGTCAAGTACGTGCAGGACCTGCGCCGCCGCCGTCAGCTTCTTGTCGTTCGTCGCGTTGTCATCGGCTTTCTCAGCGGCTTGGTTCTCATCTTCGGATTCGTCACGCAGTTCAGCTCGCTCGCCACCTTCGCCGGCTTCATCACGGCCGGCATCGCCGTCGGTCTGCAGAGCATCCTGCTCTCGGTCGCCGCGTACTTCTTCATCATTGGCCGCTACGGCGTGCGCGTCGGCGACCGCATCACCGTCGCCAACGTGACCGGCACCGTCATCGAGGTCGGCATCGCGCGCTTCTACATGATGGAGCTCGTTGGATCCGGCACCGAGCTCCACTCCACCGGCCGCGTCGCCGTCTTTGCCAACTCCGTGCTCTTCCAGGCCGGCACGCCGCTCTACAAACAGCTTCCCGGCACCGAGTACGCGTGGCACGAGCTCACCGCAAAGCTCAAGCCTGAGGCCGACGTCGACGCCGTCAGCAAAGCGCTCTGCAGCATCACCGAAGGCGTCTACAAGAGTTACAAATCTGCGATTGAGTCGCAGCAGCAGCAGATCGAAAGCTGGATGGGCGCTCCCGTCGACCGCGCCAGCGTCGACTCCCATCTGCGCCTCACCGACGACGGCCTGCAGGTCGCCATCCTCTTTCCCGTGCAGATTGAAGGCGCCGCAAAGGCCGACGCCGCCGTTGCCTCCGCGGTCCTCAAAGCCATGCAGACCGACGGCCCGCTGAAGCAGGGCCTCGCTTCCGTGCCGTCCATCAAAGCCGACATCAAGTCGTAGCGTTCAGCGCACGTTCCTGTATGCTCAGTGGC
Source organism: Acidobacteriaceae bacterium (assembly GCA_036500785.1). Taxonomy (GTDB): domain Bacteria; phylum Acidobacteriota; class Terriglobia; order Terriglobales; family Acidobacteriaceae; genus Granulicella. The sequence goes on along the minus strand of DASYBN010000534.1, from coordinate 2,529 downwards.
AAGTTTTCCCAGCTGACATCAGGAGATTGCCTTGCCACCTTTTGTGACCGCTGTGCTGCCTCTGTTTGCGTTGTGTGTTGCTTCCGCCTCGGCTCAGGCGCCTGACCATCCGGCCTCCGCGCCGAAGATCATCGTCGTCCACGCAGCGCACATGCTCGACGGCAACTCCAGCACGCTGAGCGGGCCTGTGACCGTCACACTCACCAACGGCCGAATCACTGCGGTCACGCCCGGAACCACCAGCTCGCCCGGCGCCGAGGTCATCGAGCTCGGCGATCAAACCCTCATGCCCGGCCTGATCGACGCGCACAAGCACATGGGCGGCTCGCCGTCGCTCGGCATGAATGTTTTCCAGTCGCGCCTTACCGTCTCGGAATTAGAAGGCGCGATCGGCGCAACAGCGATGGCGCGCAAGCTGCTCCTCGAAGGCTTCACCACCGTTCGCAATGTGGGCTCCGCCGGCGGCGTTGATCTCGCGCTCAAGCGGGACATCGACCGCGGCTGGATTCCCGGCCCGCGCATCATCGTCTCGCTCGAGCCCATCTCTGTCAGCGGCGGGCACAGCGATCCGCGCAACGGCATTGATCCTGCATGGACCAACAGCACCTGGGGCGGCTCCGTCGCTGACGGCCCCGAGGAGTTCGCCAAACAGGTGCGTGAGCATCGCCGTCGCGGCGCCGAGGTCATCAAGATCATGCCCTCCGGCGGAGTGCTCTCGATCGGCGATGACCCCAAAGTGCAGACCATGACCGACGCCGAGATCAAGTCCGCCATTGACACTGCGCACAACCTCGGGCTCAAGGTCGCCGCGCACGCCCACGGCAAAGCCGCGATTGATGCTGCAGTCCGCGCCGGCGTCGACTCCATCGAGCACGGAACCTACGCCGACGCCGAGAGCTTCGCGCTCATGAAGCAGCACGGCACGTATCTCGTTCCCACGCTTCTCGTCGCCGACCAGGTCCATCAACTCGCGCTCCATCACCCCGAACAACTCAACCCCTCTGCCGTGCAGAAGGCGCTCGAGGTCACCCCGCTGATGAAAGGCATGCTGAACGGCGCGTACAGGGCCGGCGTGAAGATCGCCTTTGGCACCGACACCTCCCGCGGCGCCAACGCGCACGAGTTCGCGCTGATGGTGGACGCCGGCCTCACGCCCACCGACGCGCTCTTCGCCGCTACGCGCAACGCCGCCGACCTCGTCGGGGTGACCGGCTCCGCGGGATGCATTCGCGCCGGCTGCTTCGCCGACATGATCGCCGTCAATGGCGATCCGTTGCGCGACATCACCACCATGGAACACGTGCAGTGGGTGATGAAGGGCGGCACCGTCTACAAGCGAGATGGCCAGCCCGTAGCCCAGCCTGTCCCCGCGGGCGCCGAAATGCCTGCCGCCGCCACCGACGACGAGTAAGCAGCGGCGGCCACGCAGTGGTTGACTTCGCACCCGTGCAGTGCCTACATTGTAGGCATGGCCGAGCTCCTCGGCACCTTCGAGCAGATTGTCCTGCTCGCCGTCATCCGGCAGGGCAGGGAAGCCTACGGCCGTTCGATCCTGCGCGAAGTCGAGGAGGTCTTCTCGGGCTCGCGTTCCGTCGCTGCGGGTGCTGTTTATTCCACGCTCGATCGTCTCGAAGCCAAGGGTCTTCTCCGCTCGAAGCTGGGCGAAGGGACTGCCGAGCGGGGTGGCCGCAAGCGGCGCTTCTATCGCATGACCGCAAGCGGCGCGCGCGCTTTGCACGAGGCGCGCTCGACTCTCGAATCTCTCTGGAACTCAATCCGCTGGCCCATCGAGGTGCGTTCATGAATCGTCCCCTGCCGCCCGCACTCCTTCAGCACCTTGTTTTGGCGCTGCTTCCTCCGCGCGATCAGGAGACGATCCCCGGCGATCTCCTGGAAACTTACACCGAGCGCCGCAAACGCGACGGCGCAGCTTCCGCAAACCGCTGGTACGCACGTCAGGCAGGCAGCCTTCTTCCGCGAGCCGCATTCACCGCTTACGGCCGAACTCCTGCACTCGTCTTCCTCTGCTGCTTCACGGCTCTGTGCGGCGCGTGGCTGGGCACCATGGGCATCCTGCTCCACCATCAAAGTCCGCACGACGACCTCATCGCCGGCCTCATCGTCGGCCAGGCCCTGCTAACGCTCGTGATGCTGCCGCTCCACCGGTTGACATGGTTGCGCTGGACTGCGGCAGTCGGTGGTGTGGCAATCGCGTGGCTTGGCGGCAGCGCGTTGGTCCCCGTCGTCCGCGGGGACCACTCCGTCGAGGGCTACATCCTCATCATCGCTATCCTGCTCGTCGTTCAATCAGCACTGACGTGGCGTGCGTTGCTCCGCCGGCAGCCAGCGCGCGCCTGAGGCGTCTCATCCACACAGCATCTCTCACTGGATCTACGCGCTCACCACCTCGAACGGCCGCATCATCTCGTTGTCCTCATGCTCCAGGATGTGGCAGTGCCACACGTATCGTCCCGTGTATCCCTCAAACGGCACGATGATCCGCGTCACATGCCCCGACTCGCAGCGAAT
>DASYBN010000533.1:0-6439 GCA_036500785.1 Acidobacteriaceae bacterium | reverse complement strand
CGGTCCGGGGACAATATTACGCGTGCGCAGCTCGCGGAAGATCTGCTCGATGGACCAGTCAAGGGCGTCGGTGCCCAGGACGGTAAGGGTGGCGCGTTGCTGTGAGGGGATCACGTAGAGCTCGGCCATGGGTTTGACGGCGGCTTCGAACTGGGCGTGGACGGACTCTTCAGTGCGTCCACGCTCGCGCATGTCGCGGTAGATGCGGCGCTTCAGGCAGATCTGGTTGGGTGCCTCGACGTAGATGCTGAAGTCGTAGAGCGGAACAAGTTCGTCATAGTGCAGCGCGAGGATGCCCTCGACGATGATGACGCGCGCGGGCTCGACCGGCTCGAAGGCATCGGGCACCCGGGTGTGGCGGCTGAAGTCGTAGACCGGGCGCTGAATGGTGCGGCCGAGTCGGAGCCCGCGCAGGTGCTCGATGAAGAGCTCGCTCTCGAGCGAGTCAGGGTGATCGAAGTTCTGCTTGTGGCGCGAGTCAAGCGGAAACTGCGAGAGGTCGCGATAGTAGAGGTCGAGCGGGAACACGATGCCGTCGAGCTGCGTGGCGAGCTCACGCGCCAGCGTCGTCTTGCCGGAGCCGGAACAGCCCGCGATGCCGATCAGGATCGGTCGCGCGGGGAGAGTCAGCTGTTCGGGTTCGAGCACGAGTTCTAGTTTATCGGGCAGAAAACCGAAAGCAGATTCCCTGCGGGAATTACAAACAAGAAAGGTTAGGCAACAGTGGCCGCGACCTGCGGGATGAGTGCTTTCACCAGCGAGGTGAATTGCGCTTCGGCGCGGAGGCCCGTCTCCATCACCTCTTCGTGATGGATAGGTTGATCGAGCACGCCAGCGGCCATGTTGGTGACCAGCGAAAGACCGAGGACCTCGACGCCCATGTGGCGGGCGACGATGACCTCGTGCACGGTGGACATGCCGACGAGGTCGGCGCCGAGGGTACGGAAGGCGCGGATCTCGGCGGGCGTCTCGTAGCTGGGCCCGAGCACGGCGATATAGACGCCTTCGGGCAGCGGGATGCCTTGCTTCGCAGCCTCTTCGGCGGCGAGCTTCCGAAGTCGCGGCGAGTAGGCGGTGGTCATGTCGAAGAAGCGCAGCCCAGCGCCTTCGCGAATGGCGAAGCGCGGTTCGTTCGGGCCCATGGCGGCGTTCTGGCCGGTCAGGTTGATGTGATCGGAGATGACGACGAGGCCGCCCTGCGCGTAGCTTTTGTTGATGCCGCCCGCCGCGTTGGTCACGATGAGCGCCTTGCAGCCGAGCAGGCCAAGCACTCGCGTGGGAAACGTGACCTCGGCCATCGAGTAGCCTTCGTACGCGTGCACGCGTCCCTGCATGACGGCGACGCTCACGCCGCCGATCGTCCCGATGACGAGCTTGCCCTCGTGGCCTTCCACCGTGGAGCGCGGGAAGTTCGGGATCTCGGCGTATGGAATCGTCGTGGCGCTCTCGACCTGCGAGGCGAAGCCACCGAGCCCCGAGCCGAGAATGATCCCAAGCGTCGGCTGGAGGTCGGTCTTGAGGAAGATGTGCGTCAGGGCCTGCGTGACGCGCGTGTGGAGATCGGGTGGGTTGCTGCCGGCGTCGGTTGTCGGGCGATTTTCTGCGGCCATTCGAAAACTATAAGGGAGCCGGATGGCGCGGGTCTTGCCCAAACGAAATTCCTATTGGGGTGGTTTGCGGCTGCTGCGCTTTTTCGTCGCGGAATTCTTTTCAACGCGAAGCTTGTAGGCCGCTTGTAGCGCGCCCCGCAACGTGTCTTCGTTCGCCTTGACGAGCACGATGTGCGTACTGCCCATCCGTCCCCAGCCGCCGGCAATCGGCAGGAAGATTTCCGGCGCGTCGGCCACGAACTGCGCCTGGAGTTCAGGCGTAAGCATCAGGTTCCCATATCCGACAGCTTCGTGCGCGAGCGTGGCGAAGATGTGGCCGGCGACGCGGAAGTCAGCCTGCCCCTGATGGGACGCTTCTCCCGCATCAGGGAACGAGAGCGCGATGCGGCGGAAGTCGGCGGCGGTCATGCCATCTCCTCGACTGGATGCGCTTTCTTGCGCTGCAGTGTAGAGATCAGCGAGGTCGCCGCGAGATCGGCTGTCACGTTGGTGCTTGTATTGAAGATGTCGGGGATCGTAAAGACGGCGATGAGCAACGAGATGGCTTCGATGGGCGTGCCGAGTGCAAGGAACACCGGACCGTACGCTGCAAAGAGGAGCGCCTGTCCGGGCACGCCGACGATGCCGAAGTTGATAAGAATTCCGAGGCCGCACGCGATGACGATCCTCTGCGCAGACGGATGAACGCCGAAGAGTGCGGCGCCGATCAGGCCGGCGGCAATCGAAGCCGCCATATTGCCGAAGCGGAAAAGCGACACGGTGAGAGGCATGATGGCGCGGACAATCGGCGTCGGCAACCCGAGTTCTTCACCGGCGAGGAGGAGCGCGGGGAGGCACGCCATTGAGGATTGTGTGCTGGCTGCGAGCGTCAACGGCGCGATCAAAGCCCGCAGGAATCGTGGGACTCCGAATCCGCTGCTGACGCCGATGACTACGGCGCACAGGAGGGCCACCATAAGAGCGGCTGTAAGCTCAACCATGTATTGCAGCACCCCGCGGGCGACTGCGGCTCCTGCGCTGGCCGTCGCGTTGAGTGCCAGGCAGAACACGCCCGCAGGCGCCCACCAGAGAACCCATTCAACGATGACCAGCATCGCTGCGGCGATGGCCTGGAAGAAGTTTGTCAGCAGCGAGCGCCACGAATCCTCGAGCCGCGTAATAGCTGCCCCGAAGATCGCGGCGAAGATGATGAGCGGAGTCATCGCTGTTGCTGCCGCGGCCTGCACAGGATTGGACGGGATGAGTGCGACGATCTGGCCGAGCAGCGTCGGCGCGCTTGCAGGAACGGGTGCGATGCCGACCGAGACCGAACTGGCCGGAATGGGAATGACCGGCCAGAGGTGGAGCAGGACAATTGCGGCAAAAGCGCCGACGCAACAACCCAGCACGAGAAGGATGCCGAACACGGTGAACGTGGTGGCAACCAGGCGTCCGCTGCCTGTCATCGCGGCGATGGAGCCGGCGCCAATTGTCATCAGACAAAAGATCAAGGGCACGAGCGTCATCAGGAGAGCGTTCAGCCAGATAGAGCCGAGTTGCCCTGCCACGGAACCGGCGGTCTGCCCGTAGTGCGTCCGATGAAGAACCATGCCGCTGAGGAAGCCGAGGACCAGGGCGGCGACGATCCACCAGGTGCGGTTTCCGGAACCGCTGCGAGGGGATGGAGCTTCGGCCGAGGCGAGTTCGTCATCCGGATTGAGTGCCTGAGCCAAACGCTTGCCACCTCGTCAAAGTGAGGAACGGGCCCATTACTTGAGCAACATGCTGACGATGCTCGCGCTCATCAGGTTCGCCATGGTGCCGGCGAGCATGGCGCGAAGACCGAGGCGGGCGAGGTCATTCCGGCGGTGCGGAATGAGCGCGCCGATGCCGCCGATCTGCATCCCCACGGAGCCGATGTTCGCAAAGCCGCAGAGCGCGAAAGTCGCAATGGCCAGCGTGCGGGTGGAGATGGCGTGCGCCTTGGCGAGCGTGCCGAGCTGCGTATAGGCGATGAATTCGTTGAGCACGGCGCGCGTGCCGATGAGGTTGCCGACGATCGGCGCGTCGTGCCAGGGAATGCCGATCATCCAGGCGATGGGCGAGCAGAGCACGCCGAGCGCGTTGCCTAAGGAGTGCGGGAATCGAATGTGGCCGTGCGCCCAGAGGTCGTTGGAGATGCCGAGCATGATCGCATTGATAAGCCCGACGATCGCCAGGAAGCTGATCAGCATGATGGCGACGTTCCAGGCGAGATTGCCGCCGTCGATCGTCCCGCGCGCAATCGAACCGACGAGGTTCTCTTCCTTATGCTCTTCCGTCTTGGGCATCTTCACGGTGCCCAGCGTCGCGGGGACCTCGGTTTCCGGCACGAGCATCTTCGCGATGAGGATGGTTCCGGGCGCGGTCATGATGACGGCGGAGAGCAGATCCTGGGCGCGGATGCCGAAGAGGATGTAGGCGGCCATGATGCCGCCGGAGACGTGCGCCATGCCGGAAGTCATGATGGTCATGAGCTCGGACTGCGTGGCGTCGCCGAGGAAGGGGCGGATGGTGAGCGGGGCTTCGGTCTGGCCCATGAAGATGCTGGCGGCAACGTTCGTGGATTCAGCGCCGGAGGTGCCCATGGTCCGCTGCATGAGCCACGCGACGACCTGAATCACCCGCTGCATGATGCCGAGGTGATAGAGCATCGCGAACAGCGCGGAGACAAAGATGATGGTGGGCAGAACCGAGAAGGCGAAGACGGCCAGGGGGCTGTGCGGGTCGCCGAGCCGCGGACCGAAGACAAGGATCGAGCCGTCGGCGGCATGGCCCAGCAGGCCCGTGACCTGATCCGCGCACCACTTGAGGACGGACTGACCCACGGTCCACTTGATAACCAGGAAAGCAAAGAGGAGCTGCAGGCAAAGGCCCCACACGACGGTGCGCCAGCGGATCGAACGGCGCGAAGTGGAGAGCGCGTAAGCGACTCCAAGAAGAACAGCAAGGCCAATCAGTCCAGTAAATCTTCCCAACGCGTGCGCTCCTGTTGTGGAGGGATGGGTGGAGTGTAACGGCTGGGTGGGCCTTTCGCCAGTTGAAGTTACAGATCTGGCAACTGAGCCGCATGTCGTGGTACACTGAGAGGGATCGACGAATCCGATCTGGATCTTCTTGCTTGTTCTGGCTCTACCGCTCGACTCGCAAAAAACACCCAAATTGCGTTCAGCGGTACATCAATACGAACAGGAACAAGTGATATGGAACAGGGAACAGTAAAGTGGTTTAACGATTCGAAGGGCTTCGGCTTTCTCAGCCGGTCCTCAGGCGATGACGTTTTCGTGCATCACACGGCGATTCAGTCCAATGGCTTCCGCACACTGCAGGAAGGCCAGGCCGTGGAGTTCAACGTGGTCAAGGGACCGAAGGGCTGGCAGGCTGAGAACGTTCGCGCTCTCTAAGCGAACCGTCAGCGAAAGGTAAATGGGGGGCGGTCGATCGATCGCCCTCTTTGCTTTTTGTTGATTCTGCACGGGATTGTTTCAGCGCCGAGGACGCATTTCCTCTTACTACAGGGTTTCGGAGGTGCTATGGCGATCGCAGCCGGAGATAAGTATCAACTGAGGTCTCTTCACGAAGAGATCGCGCTGTTCGACCGGAAGCTCGCACACCTTGCGAATCACGAGAAGTTTGCCTCGGACGAGGAGCGTGACGCGGCCGCGCGCAAGATGACTACAAAGCGAAACACGCTTGTAGCCACTGCACGCCGTTTGGTGTCCGAGGGAGTTGAGTTCAACGCGTCCGAGTTGCCGAAGTCATTACGTCCTGAGGGCAGCGAGCCCGCGACCTCTGAACCCGCGCCGGAGGCTCCTGTCGCACAGAAGTCCGTCCGCGCCGCGGGGCCACTCCAGACCGAGGCCAGTTCGCCGTACGCCGGCACCGCGCTGGACTGGCAGGCGAGCATGCAGCGCTATCTCGCCAAGAAAAAGCGCGCTTAGATCCCCCGCCGCTGTCTAGTGCCCGACAGTATCGCGAATCAGCGGAGAACGGCGCGCAGGCTTGACGTCGATCGAGATCGTCTCCTCGAGCATGCGGAACGGTTCCTCGATCAAGCTTTCATCTTCTGCAAATAAAGTAAAAACTGGCTGGCCGGTTTCGAGCTTCGTGCCGAGCTTGGCATGAGACTCAATGCCCGCGTGCGCGCTCACGGGCTCGCCGGGCTTGGCGCGCCCGGCGCCCAACCGCTGCACCGCCCAGCCGACCTGTTTGCAGTCCATGCCGGCGAGATAGCCTGCGCGTGACGCGGTGAGGACGCGCGTGGCCCGCGGCTTGTGAAACGCCGCGGGATTTTCAAAGATGCTGATGTTCCCGCCCTGAGCGCGCACAATGTTTAGCCACGCCTCATAAGCCTTCCCGTTGCGGAGGTACTCGTCAGCGAGTTCCGCTCCACGTTCCGGTGACTCCGACTTGCCTGCCAGGAAGAGCATCCAGCCGGAGAGCGCGTTGGACAGCTCGATGAGGTCTGCGGACATTGGATGGCGCACGCCTCGCATAATGTCGACGCACTCCCACACTTCGATCCAGTTCCCGCTGAAGCGGCCAAGCGGCTCGTCCATTGACGTGAGCAGAGCCACCGTGCGCGTGCCGGCGAGTTCGCCCGTCGAAACCATCAGGTTCGCCAGCAACCTGGACTGCTCGTAGGTGGGCATAAATGCGCCGGAGCCGACTTTGACGTCGAGCACAAGGCCGCGAAGGTCTTCCGCGAGCTTCTTGCTCATGATGCTCGCCGTGATGAGGAACGGCGACTCGACCGTGCCGGTATGATCGCGCATCGCGTAAAGGATGCGGTCGGCGGGGACCAGGCGCGG
>DASYBN010000532.1:0-1709 GCA_036500785.1 Acidobacteriaceae bacterium | reverse complement strand
CGTCTCATCTTCAAAGGGCGGACGGCTCTCGCTATTGCGGCCATTGGAGCCGCCCGGCGCATTCCGGTATAGCGGCATCACATTGCCGTGATGCATCACCAGCAACACGCCCGGCATCGCCTCTGCGGCAGTGCTGTCGATGCGTCGAATCGTTCCGCTGGCCACAGTCGCGCGGACCGGCACCGCATACACCATGCCCGGGAAGTTGAAATCGGAGGCGTAGCGCGCTGTGCCGGTCGTCTTCAGCGGACCATCGACGCGCGGCACCATCGCGCCAATAATCGCGGATGGTGGCGGAGCGCTGGGATCGATCGCCTTCGGTGCAGCACCGTCCTGGCTGCCAATGAACTCAACAAGCTCTTCAAACATCATGGGGATCGCCCTCCACCGCGACTCTCCGCGGCTGTTTTTCGTCGAGCACTACGCAGATTGTGTTGCTACGGTCAGTGCGCGCACCATGCACCGCTTTGCGAGCTCTACCTTGAAGCCGTTTTCGCTCGCCGGCTGTGCATCCTTCAATGCCGCTTCTGCCGCTCTGCGGAACGTTGTTGTGTTCGCAGCATGGCCCTGCAACTCCCGCTCTGCCTCGTGCGATCGCCAGGGAACCGTACCAACCCCGCCCAGGGCAACACGCGCATGATCGATCCTGCCCCCATTCACCTTGACGACAATCGCTGCCGAGGCAAGCGCGAACTCATAGGCTGCGCGATCGCGCAGCTTCAAGTAATGGGATCGAGCGCCGGCAACAGGAGCCGGAAGGGTGACACTCACAATCAGGTCGCCAGGCTCCAGAACATTCTCGCGGTTCGGTGTCGCGCCGGGCTTGAGATAGAACTCGTGAATGGGAATGCTGCGTTTGCCGCTCGCGCCTTGCACTTGGATCGTCGCTTCGAGCGCAGTCAAAGCAACATTCTGATCCGAGGGATTGGAAGCGATGCAGTCCTTGCTGGTACCCAGGATGGCAAGCGTTCGATTGTGACCGCCAATCGCGGAACATCCTGTGCCCGGCTCGCGCTTGTTGCAGGCATGCGCCGTATCGCGGAAGTACATGCAGCGCGTGCGCTGTAGCAGGTTGCCCGCCGTCGTTGCCATGTTGCGCAGTTGCGGCGACGCGCCGGAGAGCAACGCCTCCGATAGCACCGGATAATCCCGCTGGATCGCCGGATGATGAGCGACCGTAGAGTTTCGCGCCAGCGCGCCCAGGACCAGGCCGCCCCCCGGCGCCGTCTCGATCCGGGCGAGTGGAAGAGCGTTGATGTCGACCAGTTGATCGGGATGCTCCACATCGAGCTTCATCAGGTCAATCAGCGTAGTGCCGCCTGCCGCGAAGCGAACATCGGCATTCTGCTGTACTGTCTTGGACCGGGCCCCGGCCTGAATTGCCTGATCCACAGTAGCCGGTCGGCTGTACTGAAAAGTCTGCATTGTCACTCCACTGCACTGCGTACGTGATCCCGTTAACCTGTAGTTATGCGTTGCGACGAACCGCCTGTACCGCTGCAACGATGTTGGGATAGGCTCCGCAGCGGCAGATATTTCCGTACATCGCCTGCTTGACGTCCTCATCAGTCGGTCCGACGGGCTCGCCCAGCAGCGCGACAGCGGACATAATCTGACCCGAGGTGCAGTAGCCGCACTGATAGCCATCGTGTTCCACGAATGCAGCCTGCATCGGATGCAGATGCTCCGGCTGTCCGATGCCCTCGATG
>DASYBN010000531.1:0-4808 GCA_036500785.1 Acidobacteriaceae bacterium | reverse complement strand
GAACCGTTCCGCCCAGGTAGCCGTGATCCCGCCGAATGAAGTCATACTCATACCCCGGCGCAATCGCCACATTGCGAATGTTCGCGCTCACCTGAGCGCCAACGTCATAGGTCACGCCCTCGAATTCGATCTGATTGCTCAGCGTCCTCGTGCGGTCGCTGGTAACGGGGGTGACTCGCAACAGTAGATGTTGCTTCTTCTTGAAGCGCCAGTCGGCGTTTCCTGAGAACGTCGAGTAGCTGCCGAAACCGAAGTCGCGGCTCAGGTCGAAAGACCCAGCGTCATTGGCTGCGTGAACCGAACCCGTCGGATTGGAAAACCACCAGCTCCCGTCGACGCGCCACTTATAGTCGTCAAAATCCTTGCTTTGCGCGAAGGCCGGGGTGAAGGATGCAACACACAGCAGCAACAGGACTGCTCGTCGAGCACTTCGCGCCAGCACGCACATAAGTCTCCCTGGAGGCGAACGCATCCCGCGTTCTGCACTGCGTGCCCGTCCCGCACGAAATCAGGGACTTCGATGAGGCACTGCTCCGACGCTATCCCGGTCTATGTCGTGGTTCCACTGGGAGTTCTTCCAGTCGAGACGCGGCTGCACATCCACACAGCGCTGCGGTGGCGGCGGAAACGAAAAGAAGACTTTAGAAGGAAGTTGGTGGACCTGATCGGGATCGAACCGATGACCTCTTCCATGCCATGGAAGCGCGCTCCCAGCTGCGCCACAGGCCCACTCTTTGAGGACCTGATCATTGTCGCGCGCCGCTTGTACTCAAGTCAAACCAACCGCTCTCGAATGCGAAATACCTGAAAGAACGAAAGGATAGAAAGAAGAGGAACAAAGGAATAAAGCGCGGTGTCTAACCCAGCAGAGTGGGCGAGCACTCTGCCGCCGGCGGCGCAGTTTCCTCACTCCAGACCGTGCCCGATCGGGCCAGCCACCCGATGGTCTAAACCAAAGAATCCGGGCGGGTCTGGACAGCTGTGGTGCCGAGAGCCTACTTTAAAGGGCACTCGGATGGGGTCTCCTCATGCGGGCAGGGGCAGCGATGAGCGATCTGGCAAGCGCGATCGGGATCCGTGCGGAGGAGCAGGAGCTCGTGCGCGAGCTCAAAAGCGGCTCCGAGCAGGCCTTTGCGTTGCTGATCGCCCAGTACAGCCAGCCGATCTACTCCCTCATCTCCCGCAGCTTGCGCGACCCGTCCGAGGCCGCCGACGTGACCCAGGAGGTCTTCGTCAAGGTCTTCCGCAGCATCTCGGGCTTCCACGGCGAGGCAAGCCTCCGCACTTGGATCTACCGGATTGCGCTGCACGAGACCAGCAACCAGCAGCGGTGGTGGAACCGGCACAAGCGTCAGGAATTGACGATCGATGCTCCGCTCGAGAACGAAGAGGGCGAGTGCACCTGCCTGGCGGAGACACTCGCGACCGGTGACGCCTCGCCATTCGAACACGCCATGCGCACCGAAACCCGCCTCCGGGTCGAAGCTGCGCTGCGGCACATTCCCGACGCGTATCGCGAGGTAGTTGTATTGCGGGAGATCGAGGGCTTCGGCTATGAAGAGATTGCCGAAATCCTCAACGTGAACCTCGGAACGGTGAAGAGCCGCCTGACGAGAGGACGTGCGGCGCTTCGGGAGTACCTGAAAAGTAAGGACTTTGAGCGCGAGGTCCAGACCGCTTCCACATCCTTGACCGGTACACTGAAAGTGGTGACCCGATGAATGCCCAGCGGCGGAATGACGAACAGAGGCAGCGCGAGAGCGCGTGTCTGACCGCTCAGGCGGCGTTCTCTTCCTATCTGGACGGCGCGCTGAGCGGCGTCGAGATGGGGCTGGTCGCGGATCATCTGGCCGGGTGCTCGGCTTGCGCGAATGAATTTGAGGGCTGGCGCGGGATGCAGTCGGCGCTGGCTGAGCTTGGCCCGGCGAAAGCCCCAGCCGAGCTGCAGAATCAGCTGCGGTCGGCCATTGGCGTCGAACGCGAGCGTGGGACCTATCTTTCACCTTCCGGACGGATTGCCTTCTTGTGGCGCACCTCGCTCGCCCCGATGGCGGTCCAGGCTGCGGGCGGAATGGCGGCGGCGGTGCTGCTGCTGGGCGGGCTGTTCCGGCTGTTCGGGCCGGGCGTTACGGTGCAGGCAAACGACGATGGCATGGCGCACCTGATTGCGCCGCACTATCTGTACTCGCAGGTGTCGCCGATGCCGGTGGAATTGGGCCGGGACGTGCCGATTCTGGTGGATGCGAAGGTCGATACCCACGGCCGGGTGTACGACTACACCATCGTCGACGGGCCATCGGATCCGGCGGTGCGGCTGGCGGTCGAGCAGAATCTGCTCTCGAGCGTCTTCAACCCCGCGACGGTCTTCGGCGTGCCGGTGGATGGCGACGTCATGGTGACGTACACGGGCGTGTCGGTCCGCGGATAGCACCTGCAGAACCAGACAGCCGTTTGCCCTGCGATATCCGGCTTCCATAGACTAACCGGGTGCGTCAGTTCAGTACGGTGCCCCGTTTGAAGTCCCTCTTCCAATCCATCTGCGTATTGGCCCTCGGGCTTGGGCTCGTCTGTCCTGCCGCGCCCGCGCAGAGTTCGTCCTCTTCATCCTCGGCCTCGTCCTCGTCGGCGCCTGCGGGGCAGCAGGCGGAGGAGAGTCCCAATCCGGTGGCGCGGCCGCGCGCCGCTCAGATTGAGCCCGGCGGAGCGGCGGTGACGCTCGAGACCAGCGAGCCGCTGTTCCAGATGGCCGCCGCGCTGAACGCCTGCGGCTACGATGCCGACCTCGAACACTCGGCTCCCGTGCGGGCCGAGGTGCGCGCGGACATGAACGCCGCTCTGCAGCAGTCCGAAGATGCGCGCAAGAGCCGCGACAACCTCTGCGAGTACATCGCACAGCATCAGCTCACCGACTCCGGACTCGGCGTTGGCCAGTACGTCTCGCTGGCGCTGTACCTTTCGCCGGCGCCCGAGTTGACGCCGAACGTCGACGAGGCGGACCTCCCGCCACAAGCCGCCCAGGTCGTCAACGTTCTGCCGTTGCTGCGCAACTTTGCTGAGCAGGTTCAGCTGCACTACATCTGGATTCATCACCGTGCCGAGTATGAGGCGCTCACCGCGCGCGTGCACGACCCCATGGTCAAGATGATCCTGGGCACAAACATCTATCTGCACCAGCCGGTCTCGAGCTACGACGGACGGCGCTTCCTCGTGCTGCTTGAGCCGATGCTGTCGCCGGCCCTGACCAACGCGCGCATTTACGGCATGGATTACATCATCGTGATGTCGCCGGACTCGAGCGCGGGCGATCCGGTGCGGATGAATGAGATCCGGCACATCTACCTGCACTATGTCGTTGAGCCGATGGTGTACAGCCGCGGCCAGGCGATGGAGCGCATTCAGCCCGTGCTCCGCGGCGTGGCCGATGCGCCGATCGAGTTCACGTACAAGAGCGATGCGGTGGCGCTGATCACTGAGTGCCTGATCAAGGCGATCGAGGCGCGGATGTATGAGATTGACGCGCCTGCGCCGCAGAGGCCCAAAGGCGCGGTGGGACGCGCCGACACCGAGCGCTATGAGGCCGAGAAAGCGGTCTACGACCGCGCCACCGCCGAGGCGCGCCAGCAGCTCGTGAGCGTGGATGAGTCGCAGGGCTGGGTGCTGACGGGGTATTTCTATCAGGCGCTGGGCACCATGGAGCACAACGGCGACGGGCTGCGGGACGAAATCGCGCCGATGATCTACGGCATGGATGTGGACCGCGAACGCAGGCATGCGGAGCAGATCCGCTTCGTTGCCACGGCGCCGTCCGACCCGCTGAGCCGCGGGGGCTCGGCGCGGCACAAGCCGCAGGGATTGGAGCTGGCGGAGCTGCAGCTGGCCAGGGGCGATGTCGATGATGCCGCTGAGCTGGCCGACAAGGCGATGCAGGACCCCAAGGCCGACCACGGCGAGGCCCAGTACCTGCTCGCGCGCGTCGACCTGATGCAGGGACACGCCGGCGATGCGAAGACCGGATTCGAAAAGACGCTGACCCTGTCCCGAGACCCGCGCACGCTGGCGTGGAGCCACATCTACCTGGGTCGGCTGTACGACACCATGGCGACGCCCGACCGGCAGCACGCCGTAACCGAGTATCAGGCCGCGCTGGAGGTGCGGGACGGGCGGCCGGACACGCGCCAGGCCGCCGAGGCCGGGCTGAAGCAGCCGTTTGCGCTTCCGCGCCGCGAGCCGCAGCCGGACCAGACCGACGACTCGAACTTCGACCCCACCGGCAAGGCGCAGAAAGAGGCGTACAGGCCCGGCGCGCCGGCGAACGGGCAGTCCAGCTCGCCGCCCAAGTAGTTCGGGGGAGGGTGGCCACACCTTCGTTGGAGCAGCATACCCCTTGCCAGCCGCGTAAACTGGGAGCAGCAGGCTATGGCGACGGAGCGGACCAGATCGGCTGCAGTCCCCAGGGTTACGGAACGGCGCGGGCGTGTCTCTGCGGCGCGCAACAACACGCGCGCCGCACTCGAGCAGGTCCTGAGCTACAAGTTTGCCAAGCCGGCGCTGCTGGAGCTGGCGCTGACCCACCGCTCGCACCCGTATGAAGCCCGCACGGACTCAGACGAAGTCGCCGCGCATGAGACGAAGAACGCGCCGGGCACGGATAACGAGCAGCTGGAGTTTGTCGGCGATGCGGTGCTTGGACTCGCCGTAACCGAGCTACTCTACCAGCAGTTTCCCAAGCGCAGCGAGGGCGAGCTGACGCGGATGCGCGCCAGCCTGGTGAGCCGCCAGCGCATGGCCGCGCTCGGCGTGGAGCTTGG
>DASYBN010000530.1:0-3605 GCA_036500785.1 Acidobacteriaceae bacterium | reverse complement strand
CTCCGCCTTCGCGGCCTGTTGCTGAACGGAAGACCACTGGGCGTGTTCCTGTGACACCGTCGACTCGATGCGCTCGGCAAGCAGGGCGTGCGCAGCCGTGGCACTCGTGTAGGGTCCCGCGTTGGCCAGATAGACATACTTTTCGTGCTTCAGGGCTTCGCAGGTGGAGCGGTAGGCTGTCCAATTCTGCTGGTACTGATTGAGGTGCAAAAGTCCTTCGAGCACCGTGATAAGTACTCCGAGCCCAGCCGTGACCAGCTTGTCATAAGGGAAACTCAGAGCGGCGAGGAATGGAATGGCCGCTGCCGAAAGGATCTCGATGACCTTGATCCGCTTGAACATGCGCCGGGCAGAGCGGCTTTTGCGGTCATACCAGTCGATCTGGTTTTCCAGGCGGTCGAAAATCGGATCCATCTTTGGATCAGGAAGAACGACGACCGGAGACAGGAGAGCATTCTCTTGAGACATGCGCGACCCTCGAGGTGCAATGTATGACCCAGTGCGTTGCGGACCTAAGCTGGTTCTCTGGCATCAAACGTAACAACGAATTAGCGAATGAATGGCGGAGGACCTATCGCTTTGCTGGCTCAGGTTTTGCTTTCAAAGAGGTCTGCCTCTGTCTGGCGTCGTTTGAGCAGACCGGCAACGACGACTCCCCCGGCGCGATCCCAGCATGCAAACTGTGCCGCAGCCGCGGCAATGTTCCCGCCGTTCAGCTCCGCCAGCAGAGTCGATCGAACGAAGGCCCCCATCCCAAGGTTGAAAACCAAATCGACGAGCGCATCGAACTCGCACTGGGTAAGTGGCAGCTTGACCGTGGTATTGACGCACCGGGCGGCGACGAGAATGTCTCTGGCCAGCAGCGCTTCCGCCTGTTGCTGCGTAATGGTCAGGCCCGGAGTCACATCCGCGCCCGTGTGGCCGTATCCGATCGTCCACACGCCAACCTGATCCTGATAAGCAATGAGACGATAGCCTTCCCACTGCTCGGTGAGGGCGAGACCCTTGCCACTGTAAATGAAGTTATTCACGCCCATCATCGCGTACCTCTGCACGCAACTCTGAAGCGCGGTCATCATAGCAGAAGGCCCGGCCATCCGGCCGGATTTGCTACACGGATCGCCCGGCGTACGGTCCTCCGGAGTAACTGGCTAACGACGCCGTTTCGCGCACGTTTTTGCGGGTCGTATGCTCCGGTAGAGCGCAGGAAACATGTACGGGGCGTGGTGGCGTAAAGCGGTATCTACTCTTGATTATTCTTGTTGCGGCGGCGCTGCTGATGGTCGCCATCGCCAGTTATCCCTTGCAGCCGAAGCCCTCACTTCGTAACGGATCTACCGAAGAAGAGGGGATCGGCGAAGCGGGATGGCGGCGTAGGTCTGTGATGTGATGTCAGAAAGAATGGTCGGGGAGAGAGGATTCGAACCTCCGACCCCCTGGTCCCGAACCAGGTGCTCTACCAGGCTGAGCCACTCCCCGATCGACCGACTTGCGTTGGGGACGCCCGCCGCCATCGTCCTGGTAAGGATGGCTGAAAACTCGAGCGCACTCCTGCAAGTGTAACAGAATGATGCGCAGCCGATTCGCATCTCCGTCCAGGCTTGCGGCCACGCAGCGAAGCCAGTAGACATCAAGTCATGACCCCGCGCGAACAGCTCGACATGACCGGACTGCGTGTGCTCGACGGCGGCCTGGCCACGGAACTTGAGCGCGCCGGCTGCGATCTTCAAACTCCACTCTGGTCGGGCGAAGTGCTTCGCACGCAGCCCGAAAAAGTGCTCGCCGTCCATCACAGCTACCTCGAAGCCGGCGCCGACTGCCTGCTCACCGCAAGCTATCAGCTCTCTGCCATGGGTTTTCGCGAGATCGGGCTCACAGGTGACGACGCCCGCGGCGCGATCCAATATAGCGTCGCGGTCGCCGGGCAGGCACGCCGCGAATACACGCAATCCGAAATCAAAGCCGGCCGCAAACCGCGGCGCATCTGGATCGCAGGCTCGCTCGGCGCTTACGGCGCAGTACTGCACAACGGCGCAGAGTTCCACGGCAACTATGACATTGGCCACGCCGAGCTCGTGTCCTTCCACGCCGAACGCATCGACGCGATGCGCGACACCGATGCCGACTTCCTCGCCTTCGAGACCATTCCGTCGCTCGCCGAGGCCGAAGCCATCCTCGACGCACTCACGCGCTTTCCGGATCTCGCCGCCTACATCAGCTTCGCCTGTAGCGACGACGGCCGCACCGGCCACGGCGAGCCGATCGAGGCGTGCGCCCGGCTGCTCCATTCCGCCCCAAACATCATCGCCATCGGCATCAACTGCACCGCGCCACGCTATATCGTGTCACTCATACGGAAGATCCGCGCCGTCACTACGAAACGCATCGCTGCTTACCCCAACTCCGGCGAGACCTGGATCCCAGAAACGAGAAGCTGGACCGGCAGCTCCGACCCGGAGAGCTTCAGCGCACTGTCTGCTGCCTGGCGCGATGCCGGCGCCGACTGGATCGGCGGCTGCTGCCGCACCGGCCCCGAGCACATCCGCGCGATAGCGCACGCTGCCGGAGCCTGACTTCTTTTCCACAAATGCACAAGATGTTGAGGTCGACAACTTTCTCGAGGGAGATCGAGTCTTACTCATTAACGGAAGAGCAATCTTCCAGAAGGAGAGAGAAACCTAATGGCCAACAAGAGAATCGGCAACGAGACTCGCAATTGGCAGCGAGGTAGCTCGTACAACGACCGTTACGACGGGAGAGTGAGGGAAACTCGGGCTGAGGCCTAGAGTCCCGAACAATCCCGGGACAACGACGTTGTGATCTGGTCTAGCCGATCCAGATCTTCGAAAATACGGATAGCAGAGGGCGAAGTCTCGAAAGGGACATCGCCCTTTTGCATTTTCGCCCGATTCTTTGGGCTCACAGCGCTCCCTTCCGCCGCAGAAATGCGAGCGCCGGCACCCTGCTTCAATCCGGTTTGATCATGCGACAATATAGATATCGCCATGACAACCAGGACGCTCCCTGCGGTGCCCGCACCGGCCAGCATTTCTCCCGAGCTACTGAAGCAGCACAGCCTCACGGCCGAAGAGTATGCGCGCATCGAGCAAGCGCTTGGCCGCACCCCATCCCTTACAGAACTGGGCATTTACAGTGTGATGTGGAGCGAACACTGCTCCTATAAGTCCTCGCGCGTGCACCTTCGCCGGCTGCCCACGCGCGGCGAGCGCACTTCGGGACCCGGCAGCGTTGTTCAGGGTCCCGGTGAAAACGCCGGCATCATCGACATTGGTGACGGCTGGGCCTGCGCCTTCAAGATCGAGTCGCACAATCACCCCTCCTATATAGAGCCGTTCCAGGGCGCGACCACCGGCGTTGGCGGCATCCTGCGCGACATCTTCACCATGGGCGCGCGGCCGCTCGCCGTCATGGATTCGCTGCGCTTCGGCCCGCTCTCGACAGAAGACGGCGAATCCGATCCCGCCATCGTCCGCAAGAACCACCAGATCGTCGAAGGCGTGGTCGCCGGCGTAGCCAGCTACGGCAACTGCTTCGGCGTCCCCAATCTCGGTGGCGAGACGCGCTTTGAGCCCTGCTACAGCGGC
>DASYBN010000529.1:0-6178 GCA_036500785.1 Acidobacteriaceae bacterium | reverse complement strand
CGGCTGTTGCGGCGGCTGATGCTCAAGACCTATGCCGATGGCTTGCCATTTTCGAAGCTGCTTGCCGGCCTGCGCTCGACAGCCAGACAGATCGCCTGAAAAAAGCGATGTATTGACATCAATATATTCGGTGTATATGTTCCGCTCAGTTGAACTTCGGCAGATGCTCAACATCGGCTGCGGGCACGGGTTCGAGCGGGCCACCGGCCTTGATCCAAGCCTTCAGACCGCCGGAGATCACCTTGGTTGCGCAGTTCTCTTTCTCGAGCTCGCGGGCCACGCGGACGCTGGTCGCATCGCGCGCGCAGGAGCAATACAGGTAGATCTCGCACTCCGGCGCCATGAACTCGCGCAGTGCTTCGAGCTCCTCGCGCAGACGGTTCGGTTCCACGCGAATGGAATTCTTGATGCGCTGGGCCGCGGGGTCGTAGTAGCCGTGCGAGCGAACGTCGGCGATCACCACGACCCGGTCGTGCGTCGGCGTCTTCATGCGCTCGTGAAGCTCTTCGGCGGCGACGCGCTCGATGTTGCTGAAGCGGTTGTCGCGCAGTGAGCTGCCGAGCAGCCAGAGCACGTAGAGAATGGCCAGGCCGCTCAGCGTCGCGGCGGTGAAGTGCCCCACGCCCACCACCCAGCGAATGATGAGGCGGAGAAACGGAGCGAAGAGAAATCCGGCGGTGCTCCACGCCGTTGTGTAGAGCAGAACGCCGCACGCGTCGAGCTTCAGGAAGCGCGTCATCCGCATGTTGAGGCTGCCGGCCAGCGGAGCGGCGACCGTGCCCAGGCCGGGAATGAACTTCGCGAACAGCAGCGTGCGCGGGCCGCGCTTGTAGAACGACCGCGCGGAGCCAAAGATGCAGGTCTCCGGATTGATGCTGATGCGGCAGAGCCCCGCGAGCAGCCACCAGCCGGTGAACTTGCCACCGAGATACATGATCGTGTCGCCGACCAGCGCTGCCGTCGCGGCGCACAGGATCACCAGCGCGAGGTTCAGCGAGCCGGAGTGCGCAGCGGCGCCGGCCGTTAGCAGAACGATCGAAAGTGGCAGAGGCAGACCACAGGACGAGAGCAGCAGGATGAGTGCCGTCGCCGCATATCCATGATTCTGCACTGCGGCAAGCAGGCTCATGACCCTTACCGTCTCCCGGAACGTGCGAGTACGTGACGATTGGATGCGCGTAACGGCTGAAGGGTCGTGTCTATCTCAGAACTCCAGTCGCAGACCGAGCTGGAGCTGGCGCTCGCGGCTGGCTGCCGCGGTCGACGATAGCGGCGTGCCGAACGCCGGGGTGGTCACGCCTTCGGCAACAACGGTGGCGGCGTCCTGAAAGATGAGCGGCGTGGGCGCATCGGTAGTGGTTGGCGTGCCGACGAGAAATGCGCGGGTCTCGACGCGCGAGAGGCTCTGGGTGTTGAGCAGGTTGAAGGCCTCGGCGAAGGCGTTCAGGCGCAAGTGCTCATGAAAGCTGAAGCTGCGTCCGGCGCGCAGGTCGACATGGCTGCGCATCGGCAGGCGCAGCGTGTTGCGGCCGATGGTCGGAAGGTAGGTCGCGCCGCCGGAGCCGTTGATCGACTCGCGCCCTCCGGACAGCTCCGTGCCGCCGAAGATCGCATAGCTGTACGGCGCTCCGCTGCCGGCACTGGCGATGGTCGACAGCCCCCATCCGGAGAGGGTCTTGCGCAGCGCCTCCGGGCCGGAGCGAACGGATGAACGCAGCACGAGATTGCCGGTGAAGCGATGCCGGACATCGAGGCTGGAAAGCGATTTGTCGTAGCCATCGGTGAAGGGATCGAACTGGCCGTTCTCGCGCGGCGTCGCGGCGAGCTGCGGGCCATAATCGATCGCCCGCGCGAAGGTGTAGCTTCCGCGAAGCTCCATCGCGCGCGCATGCAGGCGGGCCTCCGCGTTGAACGAGTGGTACGTGGCGTTGGCATTTGAGAGCAGCGCCGAGACGGGCCCGAAGGCTGTGCTGCGGCGGAGCGTGTAGAGCGGAACCGTGAAGGTCTCGCCGGAGCTTAGGCCGGGCATGCCGTCTCCGCCTTGCAGGACGAAAGTCTTGGTGGTTGTGGACGGCGCGATGTTCAGATCGACGCTCTGCGGAAGCTGCGCGGCGATCGACATCGCGTAGCCCGCGCGGAGATCGAGCGCGTGACTCGAATGCTCGATCGACAGCGAGGCGCGCTGCACAGCGGGAAGACGAAAGCGATTCGAGAACACCAGCGCGGAGGTTGTTTGCGCGACGGCGGATGGCGGTTCGCTGATGTAGGCGCAGGGATAACCGAAGCCCTGATTCGCGACCTGCGGACATTCGGTGATCGTCGACGGGGTGATGCGAATGCGCCGCGTGGTGGAGGCGAGTGCGGTGTCGGTCAGCGCCGCATTTACCGTCGCACCGGCGATGCGGCCATAGAACACGCCGTAGCCGAGCCGCGCGGTGAAGCTATGCCTGCGGCCCGGCGACCATGCCAGCGCAACGCGCGGTCCAATGTTGTTGCGATCTTCGGGAATCACCGAGGTCGCGCCTGCGATCGGCGAACCGATGCTGCCGATCACCTGGTCCAGCGCGGGGTTGGGATTCTGCGGCGGCGGGAGCAGTGTGTAGTCGTAGCGCGCGCCCAGTGTGAGCGAGAGCGAGTGCGGCAGCCGCAGCGCATCTTCGGCAAAGCCCGCGATCTCATGCGTGGCGAACTCGCTCGAAGCCGCGCTGAAGCCCTGCGTGTAGCTGCGAAAGCAGAAGAGATGATCCGCGGCGTTGATGCTCGGGCAGGCTCCGTTGGGATACGCGTGCACGTTGAAGGTGTAGTCGGTGATCCAGTCGACCAGTCCACCGTCGCGCCCGTTGGTCGTTCCACTGTCATAGAGGAACGTGCCCTCTGCATTCGTTTGGCCGGCAATGCGATCGGTGATGCGGCTCCAGTCCGCGCCGATCGTGAACATATGGCGGCCGCGAACGGCGGCGAACGTATCGGCGAGCTGCACGCGGTTTTCATCGGGGTATGCGGTTCGGCCGGCGCTCGCGGGCGTGCCGTAGCTGAAACCGTTGGGCGCAATCGAAACCTGGGGCGCAAAGCCGCCGACGCTGATGGCCGGCTCCTGCGGCAACGGAGTGTGCGGCGTCTCGAATTCGAGATCATGAGCGAACTGCGAACGGAGCTCGTTCGTTGCTCGCGGCGAGAGGCGGTAGAGCCAGCGCGCGGTGATCGCATCGACGTGCAGCGTGCTGCTGACGAGACTCGCGCGCCCGCGCGGCACGACTGCCCCGGACGCGCCGGAGCTCGAACCTGTCGGCGAGTTGAAGCGGTTGCCGATGTAGCCGAGCGTGAGCTGCTGCTTCACCGCGGGCACGAGATCCAGGCGCGCGAAGCTGAGCAGGCGCGTTGCGCTGCGTTGCTGCGGACCGGTGAGGCTGTCGAGGAAATTGAGCGCGGTGTTCGCCGATGCCGCTGAGACGCCGCGGTTCGCGAGCAGTGCGAGCTGCTCGCTCGTGAGCGCGTAGAAGCTGGCAGTCGCGGGCGTCGAGACGATCTGGCCGGAGCGGAGCTGTGCCTCGAGCGAGCCGAACAGCGATGCATGTTGGAGCCAGCGTGTGCGTACGTGCGAGAGCGGAAGCCCAGCCGCCGCGCCGAGTTGAACGGTGCTGTCATTCGGCTTCAACAGCGCCGACGTGACCGCGCCATTGTTGTAGTGCGTGACGACGGAGAACGGGTTCGTTGCCGCGAAGGCGCTCTCACGCGTGAGGATGAAGGCTGTACCGTGCAGCCGCTCCGCCTGCCCACGCGACGTGACGGCGATCACGCCTCCGGCGCTGCCGTATTGTGCGGAGAACGATCGCGGCTGAAGACGAAAGCTGCTGGTAGCTGAAGCGTTGAAGGTGGCCGAGGTGCGCGGCCCTCCAGCGGCCGAGCCGCGCGAACCGGAGCGAAAGTTCTGCGTCGTCGAGAGGCCGTCGAGGAGCGTCGAATTCTCCGTCGGCGAGAGCCCGTTGACGCTCGGGCCCGATTGGCCAAGCTCCGTTCGCTCGCGCGCGTTTTGCGGAGTTGCGGGGTCGTCTCCCGTCGTCTCGTCTGCTGAAGCGGCTGCCAGAGTGGCATCGTGTGCGGCGGAATCCAGCTCGGCGAGTTCTGCGGGATCGATTGCAGGCAGAGCGACACGGGCAGTGGCGGGAGCGCCGGGCTGCAGGCGCGCGCATGAGGCCATGTCGATCGTGATATCGGCAGCGGCGCCCGCTTCGATCGAGAGCGGCTGCGCCCCGCATGACGCCACCAAAAGCGTGTAGTCGCCGGACGCGAGGTTCAGCACGGCAAAGGAACCGTCACGCGCTGAAGAGATCGTTTGTTGCCACGGGCTGTCGTCGCGGCGTATCTCAATGCTGATTCTTACAGGAGCGGCGCCGGGCGGGGTGAGTACGCGTCCGCGCAGCGTTCCGTCGACTGTGCTCTGCGCGGATGCTCCACTCACGCAACACACGCCGATCGATACGGCGAGAGCTCGCAACGCCGTTTGCGCTCTGGAGCGCGGTGAGATTCGCACAGAGTTGAAGCAGACCAGCGGCAAACGGACCCTGCTCCGGAGAGGCCGGAGCTCCTGAAGCGCAGCGAAGGTGTGATCTCGCGGGCGATCGGCGGCCGGCGAGCAGAACGGGGGCGTGCTTCGAGGCTAGCGAACGCGCGGCCGGCTGGGAATAACCCGAGGGGGTACTCGCGCGTGACGCTACGGGCGGCGGGCCACCGTGCCGAGCACCCAGTGCGGCGAGGAGGCGATTGGGCTGAAGGTCAGGTCGGCAGGCAGCGTGGCCAGCAGGGGCCGCTCGACGAAGAGAAGCCGCGGCTCGGGGCCGGCCTGCGCCTCGAGCGGCACGGGATTCCACGTGTACTTGTAAATCTCGGGCTGCGGGTTCGGTGGGGAGAGCTCTACCTGCTGGACCGGCCCGCGCGAGTAAAACAACGCGGTCGTGATCGGAGCCAGCGGCGGCTCGGCCCACAGCAGCAACGGGCCCTGCGGCCGCTGCGCCGGAAGCGCTCGCTGCAACAAGGTCGCGGCTTCGTGCGAGTCGGGCGCGACAACGCCGTTGCTCACACCCGGCGTGCGCAGCTCTTTGCGGGCGTGCGCTGTGAGGACCGCGGTCACCCCCCATACACCTGCCGCTGCCGTGAGCAACGCCGCACGCGTGCGCGTCCCAATCCGCTGGAGCCATCGTGCAGCAACAACTCCGGTGATGACGGAGAGCGCCGGATACACGGGAGCGATGTAGTGCGGCATCCGCGTCTGAACCACCGTGAAGAAGAGCAGAACCGCAAGCGCGAAGATCGCGAAGATTCTCAGCGCGCGCAACTCTGGGGTGCGAAACGCGGCGACAACGCTCGTGGGATACAGCAGCACCCAGGGCGGAGCGGAGACCAGCAGAGCCAGCAGGTAATACCACGCGTGCGTGTGATGGCCTTCGATCTGGCTGGACGCGCGCTCGAGCACGTGCAGCCCCAGATACTCCGCCGTGAAGCTCGCGCCGAACCTCTGGCCCATCGCGATATGCCACGGCAACACGGCAGCGAGAAAGATGGCGACTCCGGCGAAGAACATGCGGCCATAGCGCGCGAGCGGCCAGCGTTCCACTACGGCGACGCACACGAGCGTCACGGGCAGCACAACGCTGGCCGCGCCCTTGGTCATCAACGCGGATGCGAAGCCAAGCCAGAAGAGCAGCCATCCAGCCGAGCGGCGCTCGCTTACGAGAACAAGCCCGACGACTGCAATCGTCTCGCCCAGCGCAAGCAGCGCGTCCATCTCGCCCACGCGGCAGACGTGGAGGTACTCGAATGTGGAGAGCAGAAGGAGGCTTCCGATCCAGGCCGCGAGCAGGCCGAAGCGGCGCGCTACGAACCTGTGCAGAAGCGCGACCGTAGCCACGCCGGAGAGCGCAGAGGCCGCGCGGGCCCAGAACTCCGTCACGCCGAAGACGCGGAAGAAGAGCGCTGTGATCCAGAACAGCAGCGGCGGCTTCTCGAACCACGGACGGTAGTTCCATGTGGGCACAAGCGCGCTGCCGTGGAGCATCTCGCGCGCAATCTCGGCGTAGATGCCCTCGTCCCACATCGCCAGCGAGCGGTGTCCGAGCAGCGGCAGCAGAACCGCGCACGCGAGCCCTGCCGCAAGCGCGCAGGAGACACGCAGCGTGGCCGA
>DASYBN010000528.1:0-1976 GCA_036500785.1 Acidobacteriaceae bacterium | reverse complement strand
GATCGAGAGCCAGCTCGACGACGAAGTTCGCGCGTACGCTGAGATGCTCGTCAACGAGAAGATCGCCGCCGGCATCCCCGCAGCGGAAGCACGCCGCACCACGCTCGCCGACCTCGGCGGCATCGAGCAGGCAAAGCAATCGGTGCGCGATCATCGCAGCGGCGCCGGCCTCGAGCTCCTCTTGCAGGATGTGCGCTACGCCCTCCGCCAGCTCCGCCGCAACCGCGCCTTTACGCTCACGGTCGTTATCACCCTCGGCCTCGGCATCGGCGCCACCACCACCATCTTCTCCGCCGTCTACGCGCTGCTGCTTCGCCCGCTGCCTTATCCGGATGCCGACAGGCTGGTCTACATCTCGCCATTGAACCCCACGTACCACATGCCGGCAATGCTCTCGGAGGATTTTGTGGCGGCACAAACGGCGACAAAATCCTTTGAGCAGTACGCCGGCTACTACATCTTCACGCAGAATCTGACCGGCGCAGCGAACCCGCTGCGCGTGATCCGCGCCGGCGTCACCGCCAACCTGCTGCCCGCGCTCGGCGTCGTCCCACAGCTTGGGCGACTCTTCTCACGCGATGATGATCGCCAAGGGGGTCCGCCCGTCATGATTCTCAGCGATCATATCTGGCATACGCAGTTTCATTCCGATCCCGCCGTCATCGGCAAGTCGGCCACCATCAACGGCAAGCCCCAAACCATCATCGGCGTCCTGCCGCGCAACTTCAGCTTCCCCGATCTCACGCTTGAGCCGGACGTCTACCTTCCAGCGGACCTTGACAGCAATACAAAGCTCGCCGTCGACCGGCCCTCTTACAGTATTCGCACGATTGCGCGGCTGCATTCCGGCATCGGCGTGCAACAGGCTCAGGCGGAATTGCAGACATTCTTCACGGCGCGCGACCACACGGGTCCGCCCGAATTCGCAAACTATCTCGCTGGGCGCAAGATCATGGTCGAGCCGCTGCAGCGCCATATCGCCGGAGACAGCCGCAAGCCGCTTCTGATTCTTCTCGCCTGCGTTGCCGCTGTCCTGCTCATCGCCTGCGCCAACGTGGCCAATCTGCAGCTCGCCCGCGCAGTCTCCCGGCGCCACGAAATCGCGCTCCGCGGCGCACTTGGCGCCTCGCGGCTTCGGCTCCTCCTCCAGTTTCTCGTCGAGAGCCTCGTCCTCTCCTCGCTTGCCGCGGCTCTTGGCCTCGCCATCACGCTCACCATCACCACACTCGTCCGCCACACCGGCACATTGGATACGTCACAGCCATCATCACGAATGACTCAATTGCTGCAGCTTCCCTTTGGCAAACTCAGCGCTGTCATCGCGATCAACTCATGGGTGCTCGCCTTCGTCATCGGCCTCGCACTCCTGACGACAGTGTTCTTCGGCCTCGCGCCCGCCATCAGCGGCACCCGTATCGACCTGCGCACAGCCCTCCAGTCCGCCGCCATGCGCGTCACCCAGGCACGTGAGCAGCGTCTCCTGCGTCACAGCCTGCTCATCATTGAGGTCGCCCTCGCTGTCGTCCTGCTTGCCTCCGCCGGCCTGCTCGTCCGTAGCTTCGTGAATGTCATGCGCTACGACTCCGGCTTCGACCCTTCGGACACGCTTACCGGCACCACGCTCCTCAGCAGCCCCCGGTATACCTCAGTGGCAGCTAACCATCAGCTCAACCCGGAACAACAACCAATGCGCCGCTTCGTCGATGATCTGCTCACGAAGCTCCACACGCTCCCCGGTGTTCAAGCCGCCGCTCTCGCCAGTGCGCTGCCGCTCAGCGGCGTAGACGGCACAACATTCACTATTGGCCAGGAGCCTACGCCCCCGCCGGGCAGCGGCAAGTGGAAGGTTGCGGCTGACATCAGCGTCACACCGGATTACTTCCGCGTCGTCCGCACTCCGATCCTTCAAGGCCGCGCCTTCACCAGCGACGACAATGCAACTTCGCTTCCCGTTGCTATCGTGAACCGCGCCTTCG
>DASYBN010000527.1:0-4345 GCA_036500785.1 Acidobacteriaceae bacterium | reverse complement strand
GGCCTGCGGAAGGGAATCGAGGTCTTCCCCAAGCAGGACCGGGTCGAGGAAGGCGAGTTCGGCAATGGTATTCGGGGCCCGCTCGGGGTGCATCGCCGGGTGCGCCGCCGCTACTGGTTCATCGAGGCCGAGCAGGCGCCGGAACGGCAGATGGCGTACCTCGAGAAGGTGCGGAAGCTGACCGAGGATCAGCTGAAGACGTTCACGGCAGGTATGACATTGCCCGAGGCTTACCAGCCTCCACCGGCCGTGGTCTACCAACCGCGGCCGCAGGACGGATCGAACGTCGTCCGTCGTGAGTTTCGCATCCTCGATTACGTTCGTCCCCGCACCAAGGACCGCCGCAACTACTGGGCGCAATGTCCTGCGTGTGCGCTGGCAAACGCCGACAAGTCGCACGACAACCTCGCCATCCAGATCGCCGATCCACGGTTCTACAAGTGCTGGGCAGGGTGCACGAAAGAAGACATTCGTGCAGCGCTCGGTCAACCCCTACCCAGCCCGCGTTTCGCCTGAGGAGATTCCCTTGGCATCGCTTGTTCCGCTGTCCTCCAGCCAGCCCGTGCCCAAGGCGGTGCGCGATAGTTCGCGTCTCGCTCAACACGGGCTGGCGCTGCCTCAATCCACACTTCGTGCCGTGAGAAAGCGTGGGATCTACTGCCAGACTGCGCTGACACTCGAGTTCCAGCATCAATCCGGGATGTATGTTCTGCGGGGCACCGAGTCTGGCGGAGCCGTCGCGGACATGGGTCGCTACTGTGCTTACATCCAGGCAACAGGCGAGACCCTGAGCTGGCTTCAACCCATCGACTCACTGGGCGTCAACGGCCGTCATGCGGTGGTGATCGCGACCGAGCTGGTGCGGATCGAGATGCTCCGCATCGGGCGGACTTACGAGCTCGCGATCACGCTGCACACCCTGGTGGTTCTTCCGGGAAGTGCTCGTCCACGCATGGGCTCGAAGCTTCTCTCTCGCGGACAGGAGGGGACCCTGTCCCTTGAACTATGGAAACCGCAGAACAAGGACCTGCGCGGAGAGATCGCGCCTGTCTTCTATACGCCTGCGGGCGAAGTGCGGGCGCTTCCTGCGCAATTTGAAGAAGCGGTGCGCAAGGTCACGGGCGCCGTCTGCTGCGTCGGCTGCAAACACAGCCACATCGCGTCCGCGCCGGCGCCGCTCTCTCTAGTCGAGAGGAACGCTGCGCATCCCGCATGAAAGAAGGTGCTGTCATGGAGCTGAGCTTTGCCGAAGTCCTCGAGGTGAATCGACGGGAGCGGCCTCGTCTGTGCCGATGCGTGGATGAGCGCGGCTATCCGCTTGGATCGTGCAGCGTATGCGATGGAGGCGGGGGCGTCGTCGGATGCGCGACCTGCTCGGGTGGAGGCATGCTTCCGTCCGGACGGGGAGCGACAGGACTATGCCCGCAGTGCAAAGGGAAAGGCTATCAGCCGCACCGGTTCTCACGGGAGACTCTGGTGAAAGCAGCTCTGCTTCGCAAGCAGCGAAATAAGAAGGGATGACGAAATGTTCTGGATGATGCGCAGGTGCTGCTGGGGTGATCGGACAGGACGTTCACGGTCAATGCCCGCGGCTATGCTCGGTCCTTTACGCACCTGAGCCTGTCTGCGGCAGACAGGCTCGCGGACGCGATAGTTATGGCCTTGCTAGTGTTGCGAGCGATGGAAGACCCTCGTCGCGTCAGCGGTGAGCACCGCCGGCACGCTGACGCCAGAGGCGAGTACCAGCGACGAGATGATCGCGCGGGCCTGTCTCTCGCCGTTGACATACACGAGCTGAAAGGTGGCTGTGCGAACCAGATTGCCCGCCGCGTAGACGCCGACCGTGAGCGTGCTGGTGCAGTCCGCATTCACCGCTCCCGTTCCCTTCAGTGTGACATTCGAGACGTTGCCGCCCGAGCTGCTCGTCGCGGTTCCTGACATTTCCCCGTCCTCGTACAGGGTGTATCTCGCGACCGCTGCAAAGGGGACCGCGCCGGTCACCGGGATCACCGACCCGGTCTCCGTGTAGGCCCACTCTCCCGCGACCCCTGCCGTGGAACACGTCGCGTCATCATTCGAATGCTCTTCAGCAGCGGCCCTTACCCCCTGCCCTGACAGCCAAAGCATGCCCAACGCAGTCAGGATGGCTGCCGCCCGACGAACCCGATTCGCGTAATTCTGTGTGTATCTCATCGATGTCTCTCCCTTTGTCAGCCAGCAATGCGGAAACCCGCGTCCCGGCAAATTGTGGTCAAACCTTACCGCCCGCGCGCAGCCGTCTCAATGCACGGCAGGTCGTCGATAGGTCAAAAGAAAGTCAGTCGTCAAGTGGCTGCAGTGGCCGCACTTCTTTGCGCTTTGGGGGGTCAGGACTAGACTGTTTCGCAGCCAGCACCCGCAGCAGGGGAGGAAGCGCGATCATTGAGCGACAGTTCCCATTCCGCCCAACGCGTCCGCTTCGGAGTTTTTGAGGTCGATCTGCGCACCGGAGAGATCTGGAGGTCCGGCCGCAGGCTGAAGATGACCGGCCAGCCATTCTCCGTACTCGCCATTCTGCTGGAGCGCCCGGGTGAGGTGATCAGCCGGGAGGAACTGCAGCGCCGGCTGTGGCCGGACACGTTCGTTGACGTCGATCACAATCTGAACACCGCGATTAACAAGATTCGTGAAACCTTGCTCGACTCGGCAGAGCGGCCGCGCTTCGTGGAAACGCTCTCCCGCCGCGGCTACCGGTTCATCGCTCCGATTGAAAGCGCTGACTCGACTACGCGCACTCATCCCGCTGATCTCGCGCCGCACTCCCACAGCCGTATAAAGAACCCTGCTCGCGCGGAGGATGGGTTCTGGATCGCTGTGCTGCCGTTCAGGCTCGGTAGCGCCGATGCTGACCTAGCTGAGCGAGCCACAGCGCTGATCGAGGAGATCGTCACCGGCCTGTCTCGCTTTTCATATCTTCGTGTCATTTCGCTCAGTTCCACGTCGCAATACGCCGGCAGATCGGTGGACGTGCGGTCGGCTGGGAAGGAACTTGGCGCGCGCTATCTCATCGATGGAAGTCTTCGTCACGCGGGCGCACGAGTACGTATGGCAGTGCAGCTCGTCGATTGCAGCTCAGGAGCGCATCTGTGGGCCGAAACCTATGAACGGCCTTTCTCGCACGAGGCAGTATTCGATCTGTTTCAGGACGCCGTTCCCCAGATCGTCTCCACCATTGCCGATACGCACGGCATTCTGCCGCGCAGCATGAGTGAGGCATTGCGTGCTAAGAATCCGTCCAGATTGACTCCCTACGAAGCAGTGCTTCGCAGCTTTGCACACTTCCAGCGCGTCAGTGCCGAGGAGCATGCGCCGGCCAGGGCAGCGCTGGAGCGAGCGGTCCAGCAAGCGCCGAACTATCCCGATGCCTGGGCCATGCTGTCGCTCATCTACAAGGAAGAATTCACCCACAGGTTCAACCTACTTCCGGATCCGCTCGGCCGCGCTCTCGCCGCCGCGCAGCGTGCGGTGGAGGGAGCACCCTCAAACCATCTTGCTCATCATGCGCTGGCCTCCGTGGAGTTTTTCCGCAGGCAGATGGAGTCCTTCCACATCGCATCGGCGCGGGCTGTAGCTCTGAATTCCATGGACGGCTTCACACTCGCCTACCTGGGTTTCCTGACGGCGTACGCAGGCGACTGGGAGCGCGGCGGTGCCATGTCGGCAACTGCGCGAAGCTTGAACCCTCATCATCCGGGCTGGTACTGGTTTGTGCCCTGCTTCGATGCCTATCGCAAAGGCGATTACACAACCTCGCTGGAGTTTGCCCACAAGGCAAACATGCCGGGCTTCTGGCGCACGCAACTGGCCATCGCCGCCAATTGCGGGCAGCTCGGCCAGCAACCAGCGGCGAGCGTCGCCTTGCAGACCCTTCTGACGCAGCGACCCGACATGGCCAGACTTCCTCGTGAGGAGCTGGGCATCTGGTGGCAGCCGGATCTGGTGGAACACCTGATCACCGGCCTCCGCAAGGCCGGCCTTACGGCGTAGGGACGAGGCAGCCGCTGGGCGTCATCCCCTATGGTTGCCGAGTGGCCAGGTTGCACTCCTCCTGCCCCGTTCCTCGCGTAGGAAGAGGCCGTTCGCGCCACGCCGAGCATGTGTCTCCTGCCTCCGACGAGGCTGTGTCCTCTCCCATCTACTTCGCACCTGAAACCTTGAAGATGTTGACATCGCGCTGATCGAGCACGCCCGTCAGTCCATCGATGTGGCGATGTATACGTTCACGGATCGCCGCATCGCACAAGCATTGCGGCAGGCAGCGGAGCGTGGTGTGCATGTCCGGGTCTATCGCGACCGTGAACAGTAT
>DASYBN010000526.1:0-2469 GCA_036500785.1 Acidobacteriaceae bacterium | reverse complement strand
CCGGGGCACAAGGATTTGCCGGACAGCGCGCCGGCGGTCGGGACGGATGCTGGATTAGCCGCGGGCACGGAGCTGACGTTCCATGTGCTTCCGCCTCCTGAGGCGGTGGATGGGCCGCCGAAGGGCAGCAACGGAGGGCCGGGCTCGGTGAATGGAGTGGCGAGTGGAGCGCCTCCGCCGCCGGGATCGTCGACGCAGCCCAAGGCGGGCTCGGGTGGAACGGCGCCGGGTTCGGGCAAGACGCCCGCAGCGCAGGCCAAGCAGATCACGCCGGCGAGCAATACTCCGGAACCCGCTGAGGACCTGGACAAGAGCAGCGCGGCGCCGAATCAGCCGTCGGCTCCGACGGGTACTAACTCGACGCAGACGACGCAGCCTCGTCTATAGCGGCGTCGTTCTTGCGCGCGAGCGGCGTGCGGCCGCCTTCGACGAGCCAGAGACAGAGGCCTACAAAGAGTGCGGCTCCAACGGCGAACTTCAGCGCGCTGGGTGCATGCGTGGGCGAGAGAAACGCCTCGAGCGTGCCCGCGATGGTGAGCAGGGGAATGGTTCCCGCGACGAGTTGAACGGCTTCGAGTCCGGCGAGTGCAAGGGCATCGCTGCGGCGCAGGATGCCGGGGAAGAGCATGCCGGATCCGAGCCTGAGGCCGGCAGCGCCGGCGAGCATGATGCTGGGCAGCTCCAGCGCGCCGTGCGCTGCGATGAAGCTCCAGAGGCTGAGCGAGAGGTGATATTGCGCGCAGACGGTGCTGATGGTGCCGAGCATCAGGCCGTTGTTGAACAGCATGTAGAGCGTCCCGAGGCCGGCGGTGATGCCCAGCGCGAAGGTAGCGAAGCAGACGGCGATGTTGTTGGTCATGATGGCCGAGGAGGCCTGCGGCTTGATGCTGAGGATCGAGTCCATCCAGAGGTGATGCTGGCGGATGCCGTCCATCTTGTCGGCGCCGAGGAACATCTCGCCGAACTGCGGCCGCACGAGTGTGATGAAAACGCCGAGCGCGGTGGCCAGCAGGGTGACCGCCGTTGCGAGCCAGAGATAGCCCGAAAGCCTGCGCAGCAGCCGCGGATAGCCGTAGACCATGAAGCGCCACAGGCCGCTGAAGGTGGTGCGCTGGCCGGAGTAGATGAAGTTGTGCGCGCGCGAGACGAGCCGGTTGAGGTACTGCTCGAGCGTGCGCGAGGAACGGTCGGCGCGCACGGAGCTGAGGTCGGCCGCGGCCTGGCGGTAAAGCAGGCCAAGCTCGCGGAGCTCGGACTGACTGAGCGAGCGAAGGCCCTGGCTCTCGACCTGCCGGAGCAGCGCGTCGAGCCGGTTCCAGTTATCCTTGCGAAGACCAATCCAGAGGTTCGTAATCATGGCTGCAGCCGAGCATCGAGGCTTTGCCGACCAGCTTAACATCGAGACGCCCGAGCAGGTGGAGCTCGAGTTTGCGGTTGCGGGAATTGGCAGCCGGTTTGTGGCGTTGCTGATCGATCATGCGATCCAGGCGGTCTTCCTCTTAGCCTTCGGGCTGCTCGCGACATTTCTCCTTGGCGCGATGGTCAACCGATCGAGCCTGCTTGGCGAGTGGTTCGCAGCGGTGTACATCGCGGTGAACTTCCTTATGATCTGGGGATACTTCACAGTGTTTGAGGCCTATTGGCGCGGGCAGACGCCGGGCAAGCGCGTGATGAAGCTGCGCGTGATCAAGGACTCCGGCCGGCAGATCACGTTGTTTGAATCGATGTCGCGCAACCTGCTGCGCGTGGTGGACTACCTGCCGGCGCTGTACCTGACAGGCGTGATCACAATGCTTGCGACGAAGCGGCATCAGCGACTTGGGGATCTGGCGGCGGGAACGATTGTGGTCCATGAGCGCAGCGATGACCAGCCGTTGCTGATTGAGCGCGGGACGAGCATCCTCGCCGCGAACAGTGTGCCGGCGTACGACCCGATCACGTCGGCCGCAGCGATGCAGAGTGCGGGCACTCTGCCGGCGGATGCTGTGGCGCGATTGCATGCGGACGATCTGCTGCTGATCGAGTCGTTCTTTGGGCGCGCACTGGATCTGAACTTGTCGACTCGTGCGGAGATTGCCGCGCGCATTGCCGCGCAGATGGCTGCGAAGATGAACGTCGATGTGCCGGCGGTAAATCCGGAGCGGTTTCTGGAGGCGATTGCCTACGCGATGCGCTCGAGCGCGCATGTGCGGCGCTGAGAGCTTGGCTGAGAGTTAATCGGCAGCGTTGCGATTGGAGAGCGTCGGCTCGTCTGCCGCTGCGAGGAACCCTTCCGACACGAGCCAGCTCTCGCCTTCGGCAAGCGGATGCACGCGGTCGTCGACGCGCGCCTTTTCGGCAGCTCGCATAAGGCGCGGCAGGGGTTCGTCCATGGGCTCGCGGCCGAGGCGAAAGGTGTTGTAGTGCATGGGCACCATGGCCTCGGCGCCGAGATCGAGAAATGCCTGCAGCGCCTCCTCGGGCGAGGTG
>DASYBN010000525.1:0-2153 GCA_036500785.1 Acidobacteriaceae bacterium | reverse complement strand
GGCATTTCTGGCGACGCGCAGCGCTTCGCGCGTTTCTTCATCGTTCAGCATCACTGCTTCGCCAGTGGAGCCCAGCACGACAATCCCGGAGAGAGGAGCACGGCAGTAGCGCTCGACATTGCGTTCCATGTCGTGCCACTGTGGGCGGCCATCCGGGTGAAACGGAGTGGGGATGGCGGCGAAGACTCCCTCAAGCAGCATCGTTCTTCCTCACCTATCGCGTCGCCAGCACACGCGCCGCGTGCAATTGCTGGATCGCGTCCACATGGATGGTCTCTCGCTGCAGCGCAGCGATTCCTTCAGCAGCAGCACGGGCTGCAGCCATGGTGGTGATGGTCGGGATGCGCTGCTGCACCGCGGCGCGACGGATCGCCTTCTCATCGAAGAACGTGTCCTGCCCCTGCGGCGTGTTGATGATGAGGTGGATCGCATCGCCCTTGATCAGGTCGACGATGTTCGGCCGCCCTTCCTTCACCTTGTAGACACGCTCCACCGAGAGGCCGGCCCGCTCCAACACATCGGCCGTCCCATGCGTCGCTACCAGACGGAATCCGAGATGCACATACTCGCGCGCCAGTGCCACCAGGCCATCCTTGTCGCGGTCATTCACGCTGAAGAAGACCGTTCCCCGCAACGGCAGCCGCTGCCCAGCCGAGAGCTGCGCCTTAGCGAAAGCCTCGCCGAAGTTGTCGGCGACGCCCATCACCTCACCCGTCGATCGCATCTCCGGGCCGAGCACGGTGTCCACTCCGGGAAACTTGTTCCAGGGAAAGACCGGCGATTTCACGTAGAAGTGCGTCCCGGTGTCGAGGTCCTGCGCTTCGCGCACCTGCTCCGGCAGGAGTTCCGCGAGTGGGCGGCCGGTCATGATACGCGATGCGATCTTTGCTAGCGGCACTCCGGTGGCCTTCGAAACATACGGCACGGTGCGCGAGGCGCGCGGGTTCACTTCAATCACGAAGACGCGATCGCGCTCACCCTTCTGCCTGCTGCGTTGAATCGCGAACTGCAGGTTCACCAGTCCACGAACGTTGAGCGCGAGCGCTAGTTGCCGCGTATAGTCGCGCAGGGTCGCCAGTGTCTCCTGTGCAAGATCGACGGCGGGAAGCACGCAGGAAGAATCCCCGGAGTGAATGCCGGCCTCTTCGATGTGCTGCATGATACCGGCGATGACGACATTCTTCCCGTCGCACAACGCATCGACATCCACTTCGACTGCTGCTTCGAGGAAGTGGTCGATCAGCACCGGCCTGTCCTGCGAGTATTCAACTGCCTCGGCCATATATCGCCGCACCGCGGCATCGTCGTATGCGATGACCATGGCGCGGCCGCCCAGCACATAGCTGGGACGCACCAGGACCGGATAGCCAACGCGTTCCGCGCCGGCAAGCGCCTCGTCCACACTGGTCGCCATCGCGCCCGGCGGCTGCGGAATGTTCAGCCGTTCCAGCAGTGCGCCAAACTGTTTGCGATCCTCGGCCAGGTCGATTGACTCCGGCGATGTGCCGAGAATCTGGACTCCAGCTTTCTTCAGGGGCAATGCGAGATTCAGCGGCGTCTGCCCGCCGAACTGCACGATCATCCCTACATCCGCGCCGCCCGCGCGCTCGCGTTCGTAGATGGCGAGAACGTCTTCGAGCGTCAGCGGCTCGAAGTAGAGCCGGTCGCTGGTGTCGTAGTCGGTGGAGACAGTCTCCGGATTGCAGTTCACCATCACCGTCTCGTAATCGTCTTCCTTCAGCGCGAAGGCAGCGTGGCAGCAGCAATAGTCGAACTCAATTCCCTGCCCGATACGGTTTGGCCCCGAGCCGAGGATGATGACCTTACGCCTCGAGGTGGGTGGTGCCTCATCCTCTTCGTCGTAGGCCGAATAGAGATACGGAGTTTCGCTCTCGAACTCGGCTGCGCAGGTATCCACCTTTTTAAAGACCGGCTTCAGCCCGAACTTATGCCGCAACTCACGCACCGCATCAACGCCGGTGGCGGGATCGAGATGCCACACCTCCGCTATACGTGCATCGGAGATGCCCATGCGCTTGGCCTTGCGTAGCACGCTGGCGCTTATCGTCTCCGGCTTTGTCGCGCCGAGCAACTCGATGGTGTCGGTGATCTCTTTGATCTGATAGAGAAACCAGGGGTCCATCGCGGTGATG
>DASYBN010000524.1:0-3685 GCA_036500785.1 Acidobacteriaceae bacterium | reverse complement strand
GTCTGCTACTCAGTAGCTATGGCCGAGCACGGGGTGCGGTTCGTAGAGTTCTTCAAGGCGCTTGATCTCGTCCTCGCTGAGCTTGAGCTGGAGGGCGGCGAGCGCGTCCTCGAGGTGTTCGGGCTTGCTGGCGCCGATGATTGGCGCGGAGACGGCGGGCTTCGAAAGGATCCACGCGAGCGCCACCTGCGCTGGCTTGGCGTGGCGTTCGTTGGCGATCTCGACGACGCGGTCGACGATGTCGAAGTCTGTGTCGCGGTAGTACATGCTGTGGCCGAAGTCGTCGGTGCGGGCGCGCGTCGTGGCTCCTCCGACAACCTTGTTTTGCTGGGAGTCGCGATCTCCGCGCTGGCGGGTGCCGGCGAGGAAGCCGCGCGCGAGCGGGCTCCACGGGATGCAGCCGATGCCCTGGTTGATGCAGAGCGGGATCATCTCGCGCTCTTCCTCGCGGTAGACGAGGTTGTAGTGGTTCTGCATGGTGACGAAGCGGGCGAGGCCATTCTGTTGTTGATAGCCGAGCATCGAGAGGAACTGCCAGGCGTACATGCTGGAGGCGCCGATGTAGAGCACCTTGCCCGCGCGCACGACGGCGTCCAACGCTTCGCAGGTCTCCTCGATGTTGGTGTTCTTGTCGAAGCGGTGAATCTGGTAGAGGTCGACGTAGTCCACGCCGAGCCGTTTGAGGCTGCGATCGATGGATTGCATGATGTGCTTGCGCGAGAGGCCGCGGTCGTTGGGGCAGTCGCTCATGGGATTGAAGACCTTGGTCGCGATGACCAGCTCTTCGCGCCTGGGCTGGAACTCGCGCAGCAGCTTGCCGGTGAGCACTTCGCTCTCGCCGAGCGAGTAGATGTCGGCGGTGTCGAAGAAGTTGATGCCGGCTTCGACGGCGCGCTGCACGAGCGGCCGGGCTTCGTCTTCTTCGAGGACCCACTCGCGCCACTTCTTTGAGCCGTAGGTCATCATGCCGAGACAGAGCGGAGAGACGCGCACGCCGGACTGGCCGAGCCGCACATAGTTCATCTGGATTCACCTCTCCGCGATTGGACGCGCGAAGCGGCGCCGGAGTTCCAGCGGATTTCGTCCGCTGCGGCGACTGCATCCTATGAGAAAGGCTGCTGCCGTGTGTACCGGCCGCCGTCATTGGACGGCCGCGGGCCCAGTTGCAAATGGTGCGCACGGTGGCTGCCGGAAGCCCGCGCCGTGAAAGGTGTTCGCGAAGGTTCATCCGCACGCACGCGAGGTATGCACAGGCCGGGCTTGCTCCAGACTGTAGAGAATGGCCCGCAAAAAACTTCGCGTTGGTGTTCTCTTCGGCGGCCGCAGCGGCGAGCATGAGATTTCGCTGCGCTCGGCGCGCTCCATCCTGCAGGCGATCGATCGCAAAAAGTATGACGTGGTGGAACTGGGCATCACCAGACAAGGCCGCTGGGTGACCGGCAGCGCCGCGCAGAATATGCTCAGCACCGGTGAGCCGTCCCGTAGCGACACCACTGCGAACGCCGGCGTGACGCTCGCCGCCGCCGCCGCGGAGCCGGGGGCGCGCACGGGGCTCGATGTTGTTTTCCCCGTGCTGCATGGAACGTTTGGCGAGGATGGCACGATCCAGGGACTGTTCGAGCTGGCGGATGTGGCGTATGTGGGCTCGGGTGTGCTGGGGTCGGCGGCGGGCATGGATAAGGATGCGATGAAGCGGCTGTTCCTCGCGGCGGGCCTGCCGATTACGCCGCATGTAACGATGCTGCGATCCGAATGGAAGGCGGATAACAAGCGTGCGACGCGTGCGGTTGAGAAGGCGCTCACGTATCCGCTGTTTGTGAAGCCGGCGAATCTTGGCAGCTCGGTTGGGATCAGCAAGGTGCACAATCGCGCGGAGCTTGCGCCGGCGATGGACCTCGCGGCGAGCTTCGATCGCAAGATCGTCGTGGAGCAGGGTGTGGGCGGCCCGGGCGTGAAGCCGCGTGAGCTTGAGGTTGCGGTGCTGGGCAACGATGCGCCCGAGGCGAGTGTTGTGGGCGAGATTGTGCCGGCGAAAGAGTTTTACGACTACGAGGCGAAGTATGAACTCTCGGGGCCTGACGAGAGCCTGAGCCACATTCCGGCGAAGCTGACGAAAGCCGAAGAGAAGAAGATTCGCGCGATGGCGATTGCGGCGTTTCGTGCGTGCGACTGCGCGGGGCTGGCGCGCGTGGATTTTCTGATGGCACCCGCGAAGAAAGGCAAGCCGTCGGAGATTGTGCTGAACGAGATCAACACGCTGCCGGGGTTCACGTCGATCAGCATGTATCCGAAGCTGTGGGGAGCGAGCGGGCTGAAGTATTCGAAGCTGATCGACAGGCTGATCGAGCTGGCGATGGAACGTCATCGCGAGAAGCTGGAGACGCAGTTCAGCCGTTAAGTTGCGCCGGTAAAGGCTACGATAAAGACAATGAGCAAGACAGAGGCGCCGGCGTTGACGCTGGCCGACATCGAGGCGGCGCGCGAGCGTCTGAACGGAGCCGTCTATCGCACGCCGTGCGCGCGCTCGGAGACGCTGTCGCGGCAGACCGGGCAGAGCATCTTCCTGAAGCTCGAAAATCTCCAGATGACGGGCAGCTTCAAGGAGCGCGGCGCGCTGAACAAGATTGCGACGCTCACGGCGGAACAGGCGCGGCAGGGTGTGATCGCCGCGAGCGCAGGCAATCATGCGCAGGGAGTGGCGCATCATGCGACGCAGCGCGGGATTCGCTCGGTCATTGTGATGCCGCTGGCAACGCCGCTCGTGAAGGTGCAGGCGACGCGTGGGTTCGGCGCGGAGGTGGTGCTGCATGGAGCGAACTACGACGAGGCCTGCGAAGAGGCGACACGGCGCTGCGAGCGAGAGGGCATGACGTTCATCCATCCGTTCGACGATCCGCTGGTGATGGCGGGGCAGGGAACGATCGGGCTCGAGCTGCTGGAGCAGGTTGAGAATCTTGAGGCGGTTGTGGTGCCGATCGGCGGCGGCGGTTTGATTGGCGGGGTGGCGTGCGCGCTCAAGGAATCGAAACCAGACGTGCGGGTGATCGGGGTGCAGACGTCGCGGCTGCCCTCGATGAAAGAGGCCGTGCGCGCGCATCATCCTGTAACTGCGGATCCGGCGACGACGATCGCGGATGGCATTGCGGTGCGCCGCGCGGGTGAGACTACGTTTCCTGTTGTAGCGCGCTACGTGGACGAGATCGTCACGGTGGATGAGGATGAGATTGCGGCCGCGATTCTTACGCTGCTCGAGCGCGAGAAGACGCTGGCCGAGGGAGCGGGTGCGGCGGGACTAGCAGCCGTTCTGCAGAAGCGCACATCGCTTCCGGCGTACACGCGCACGGCGGTGATCGTGGGCGGAGGCAACATCGATGTCACGCTGCTGAGCCGCATTATTGAGCGCGGCCTGGTGCAGGATGGCCGCCTGATCCGCCTGCGGATTCATCTGCTCGATCGCCCGGGCGCGCTGGCGGATTTGACCCAGATGATTGCGGAGCATCGCACGAATATCGTGGACACGCTCTACAACCGCGCGTACTACGGTGTGAACCTGGGCGATACGGCGATCGACATTACGATGGAGACGCGCGGACGCGAGCAGGTGGAGGAGTTGCTGCAGGCGCTCACGGCTGCGGGCTATCGTTACAGTCGCGTGCTTTGAGTTTTATTCGGACGGCTAGCGCTT
>DASYBN010000523.1:0-9702 GCA_036500785.1 Acidobacteriaceae bacterium | reverse complement strand
GTCCGGTTGCGAATCGGAATCGACAGGTTCGCGCCTACGCCCCAGTTCGGCGAGCTATTGTTGAATGCGTTGCCCACCACTGTGCCGTAACCCGAATTCGGAACCTGCCCCGCGGGGCAGGATTGAAAAACGGTCGAGTTTGAGCAATTCAGCGAAGGATTCTGTTGTCCGCCCACACCGGCGCCGCCATAGAAGCCATACGCATCCAGCACCGGGAGCAGACCGTTCTTTTCCGCCCGGATTGTGATCTCGTTGTTCTTCATGTTCAGCGCCGCCTGCTCGATCTGCGGATTGTTCTGGTCCGCCTCGCGAATCAGGTCCTCGGTCTGCATGTCCTCTTCGGGAGTGCGATCCAGGCTGATGCGGTCGGTCGGAATCACCGGCGCGTTGGCCAGCTGCGGATCATTCAGGTTCCGCACAATCGCCTGCTTCATCAGCAGCTGCTGATACTCGAGGTTCGTCTGAGAGGTCACCAGCGCCTGTTTATCGCTCGCCACCGCAGCGTCTGAGTTGACAACATCCAGCGGCGCCAGCGTTCCGATCTGCAGCTGCTTGCGGTTGTCGCTCGCCAGTTGAGTCGATTGCTGCAATGCGCGCGTCTTCGCCTGCTCGTCCTCATACGCGCTCACCAGCGCCCAGTAGATGCTCTCCACCTGGCCAATCGTGTAGATAAGCTGTTGCCGGAACGCCGAGTCCGTGATGCGGCGGTCGTTCTTGGCCTGAATGACGAACCGTTCGTTTACCCACTTGCAGCAACCCTGCAGCAGATGCTGGGTCACCTGGATGTTGAACGTCGACTGCAACAGCGGACTGTAGTCGGTGCGTTCGCTGTTGGTCGACGCGCGCGAGTTGTCGAATGTGACCGTCATCAACTCGCCGCCTAGAAACCCTTCCTGGTATTGGAAGTTGTAGGTCGCCGTGTTCTGTGAGAGCGTGTTCGTTCCGGTCAGGAAGGTCGACGACTGCGCCGTGTTCGCCGATTGATATTGCAGCGTTCCGGTAAGCAGCGGGTCGATCACCTCCGGCGTGGGTCCGCCGCCGTTCGTGCTCAGCACCAGGCCGGATGAGCCCGCGCCTCCGCCGCCCGCCGCACTCGTGGTCCCGCCCGGGCCGCCGCCGCCGGTAATCGTGGAGGTCGTGCCGCCCAGCGTGTTGGTCACCAGACCCGTCGATACACCGCGCAGACTCGAAGCGCCCGCCTTGGCGCGCAGAATGTCGGTATCGGCAATGTCCAGGTTGATGCGCGCAATAGCGATGTCGTAGTTATTCTCAAGCGCCAGTGTCACCGCATCGTTCAGGCCGAGATAAATCTTGCCATCACGCAGCAGGTCGCGCATGTCTGGCGTGTTGGTCAGCCGCGGCGCCGGATAGTTGGTCGGCGTGTAGTCCTTAATAGGGTTTGGGAAGAACGGAATCGGCTCCGTATAGTCCTTGCTGGTCGGCCGAAGGTAGAG
This sequence comes from Acidobacteriaceae bacterium, assembly GCA_036500785.1. Taxonomy (GTDB): domain Bacteria; phylum Acidobacteriota; class Terriglobia; order Terriglobales; family Acidobacteriaceae; genus Granulicella. The sequence goes on along the minus strand of DASYBN010000523.1, from coordinate 8,248 downwards.
CGGCTCGGTCAGCTTGGGCGCGGGTGCCTGCGGCAGCCCTGGGGTTCCGGTGGTGTCGTTCTGCACCTGGGCGGCCGCAGCCGGTGCCGTCGGATTCACGGTGCCGGCGGGCTGCTGCGCGGCCGGCGTCTCACCCACTCCGGTGGCCGTGGCGGGTTGGCCTGGCGGCGCCTGCTGCTGTTGCTGCGGGCTCTGTCCGGTCGCGGGCGCAGACGGAGTCTGTGCCGCGGCGCTGCTCAACATCAGGGCGACGCACGCCGCAGCCTGCAAATCCCTCAATCTCACGTTCGTCTCTCCGACTCTGGTTCAGACCTTGCGCTTCAGGAACGATTGTTAGCCGTTTGCATTCAATACGGCCAAGCTGTGGCCGAAGTTCCCACCCCGACCAACAGAAAGCCACAGGGTCGCCTCAGTATATAGTCCGCACCTCGCGGCTCAAGCATCAGAATCCCGGCGGCTTCTCACATCTCCGGGACCGAATCTCTCATCCGAGACAATGTTACTGTCGCCTCATGCCCACCTCCGCCAACTGGAAGCTGACCCTGGCCTACGACGGCTCGGGCTTCCACGGCTGGCAGATTCAGTCGGCGCAGTCCGGCCTCCCGACCATCCAGGGCACGCTGGCCGGGTGCATCGAGCGCCTCACGGGCGAGCAGGTTCTTCCCCAGGGCTCGGGCCGGACCGATGCGGGCGTCCACGCGCTGGCGCAGGTCTGCTCGTTTCGCCTCTCTGCGCCGGTGCCCGCGGCGAACCTGCAGCGCGCGCTCAACCGCATCCTTCCCGCGGGCATCCGCGTGCTCGCTGCGGAGGAAGTTCCGTCGGGCTTCCACGCCCGCCACAGCGCGCGCGGCAAAGTTTACGAGTACCGCATCTTCGAGCGTCGCGTTCGGCCGGCTCCTGGTGTGCCGGCAATCGAACGCATTTGCCCGCCGTTTCTTGCGCCCTTCGCTTGGGACTGTCGCTGGCCGCTGGCGCTGGCGACCATGCAGCAGGCCGCGGAGTTGTTACTCGGAACGCAGGATTTTACGTCGATGGCGGCGAGTGATCCGGAGCGGTCGGTGCGCGAGTTCGATGAGGACGGCTCAGAGGAACCGACACGCCCGCCCGCAACAATCAATCCGGTGAAGACGATCACGCTCGCCGAGTGGTCGCGGCGAGACGACCTGCTCGTCTTCCGTATCGCCGGGACGGGTTTCCTGCACCACATGGTGCGCAACATCGTGGGCACGCTTGTCGAGATCGGGCGCGGCTCGCTTGAGCCCGCCGATCTGACGCGCATCCTCGCGGCGCGCGACCGCAGCGCCGCCGGCCCTACGGCGCCGGCGCGCGGCCTCTACCTCGTAGAAGTGCTGTACGACCTACACGGGGCAGACGAGATGGAGGCCGAAGTCTCTGTCGATCGGCAGGAGGCTTTGCCGTGACCGCCTCCGCCAATGCCCGGATCACCGCGCTCGCCGCCGACCGGGCTGTGCACCGGGCGTTTCACTGGCTGCATCTGTACGAGTCGCAGATCGCGCGCTGGCACCGCGAGTTTCTCGCGATTCCTGCTCCACCGTTTGGTGAACAGGCCCGCGCGGAATGGTTCGTCTCGCATTTCAGCGAGCTCGGCCTCGCCGACCCGCATGTCGATCGCGAAGGCAACGCGCTCGCGGAGCTCGCATCCGCCGGCGGCGGGGCTCCCGTCGTTCTGCTCTCCGCGCACCTCGACACCATCTTTCCTGCGGGCACGGTCTGCGCGCCGCGGGACGAGGACGGCAAGCTCCTGTGTCCCGGCGCAACCGACAACGGCGCCGGACTCGCCGCGCTGCTCGCCATTGCTGCCGCGCTTCGGCATGCGGACATCACACCGAGCGCAACCGTTCTCTTCGCCGCGAACGTCGGTGAAGAAGGCGAGGGCGATCTCCGTGGCATGCGTCATCTGTTCAGCGCCTCGCCGTACGCGCAGCGCATCCGCTCGGCGATTGCTCTTGAGGGCGCCGGTGCGGCGACGGTCGTCGATCGCGCGCTCGGTTCGCGGCGTCTGCGCGTGGAGATCACCGGGCCTGGCGGGCACTCCTGGGCGGACGCGGGCCGGCCCAGTCCTATCAACGCGCTCGCCGCCGCGCTCACCGCGCTCACGCAGCTCGCGCTTCCCGCCAACCCGCGAACGACGCTCAGCTGCGGCACCATCTCCGGCGGCACGTCGGTGAACTCCATTCCCGCGCATGTGACGGCAGACCTCGACCTCCGCTCCACGTCCGCCGAAGAGCTCGAGAGCCTCGAATCGCTCGTGCTTTCTACCCTCTCGAAGTGCGTAAAAGCCGAAGCACGCCGCGGCCGGACGCGCGAAGCCATGAAGCTCCGCGATGCGCTGCGGATCACCGTGCGCCGCATCGGCGACCGCACTGCAGGAGCGCTGGCGTCCAACTCGCCGCTCGCGCTCAGCCTGCGCGCGGTCGATCGTCACCTCAACCTCCGCACGGAATCCCGCATCGGCTCGACGGACGCGAACCTTCCGCTCTCGCTTGGCATTCCCGCTCTGGCCATCGGCGCCGGCGGCAAAGGTGGCGGCATTCACACGCTGGAGGAGTGGTACTCCGCCGAAGGCCGCGAACTCGCCCTTCGCCGCATCCTTCTTCTGCTGCTCGACACGTGCGATCTTCATGCTGCTGATTCGCAGCTCGCCGCTCGAGACCCGCTACACTCATCCAAGTGAAGCCCAGAACATCGTTAGCAAACTCTCTCGCCGCACTCTGCGTTCTCGTTGCGCTCTCGGCCCACGCCCAGCGCTGCGACACCGTCTTTTTCAACGGCAACATCCTGACGGGCGTCGGCCTTCACGCGGTGGAGAACCACGACACGCCGCAGCGCGTTCAGGCGCTCGGGATCGCTGGCGGCCGCATCGTCGTTACCGGCACGAACTCCGACGTCCTCCCCTGCGCTGCGACGCACGCCAATAAGATCGACCTCCACGGCGCCTTCGCGATGCCGGGTTTCAACGACGCGCACACGCACATCGCCGACGCCGGGCTGCAGCGGCTCTCCGCAAATCTCGACGGCGTCACTTCGCTCGCCGAGATGCAATCCCGCATCGCCGCATACGTCAAAACGCTCCCGCCCGACCAGAAGGATGCCTGGGTCCTGGGCGGCGGATGGGACCACACGAAGTGGCCTACGAAGACTCTTCCGACCCGACAGGATCTCGATGCTGTGACCGGCACGCATCCCGCGTTTCTGTATCGCGTCGACGGCCACATCGCTATCGCCAACAGCGCCGCGCTGGCGGCCGCAGGCATCGGCGACTCCACGCCCGACCCGGCCGGCGGCCACATCGACCGCGATGCGGAGGGACATCCGACAGGCATCATTCGCGAAACACCCGCGACCTCACTCGTCGAGAAGCGCATTCCTCCGCCTGCGTATGACGTCCGCAAAAAAGCGCTCGAGCTCTCGATCCGCGACGCTCTCGCGCACGGCGTCACCTCCATCCAGGACTTCTCAACCTGGGACGACTGGCTCATCCTTGAAGAGCTCGAGCACACGAACAAACTGCCGCTGCGCGTGGCTGAATGGATCGATTTCAACCTGCCGGCCGCGGTGCTCAGCTCGCGGCGCGCCTCGCACGATCCCGACGATCCGCTGCTGCACCTCACGTTTCTGAAGGGCTTCATGGACGGCTCGCTCGGCTCGCGCACAGCAGCGATGAATGCGCCCTACGCCGATGACCCGCTGAACTCCGGCATTCCGCGCTACCAGCAGGACAAGCTCAACGAGATGGCCACGGAGCGCGTCGCCGCCGGGTTTCAGCTCGGCTTCCACGCCATCGGCGACCGCGCCAACGACATGGCGCTCAATGCCTTTGAGGCGGCGGAACAGGCCGGCGTTCCCGCACCGGACTTCCTCTGCCGCGCGCGCGAGCAGCAGGCCGAGCGGCGGCTGCCGCCCGATGCCATCGTCACCACCACCAGCCCCTGCCGCTCCGGTCCCTACGCGCCCGCCGACTTCCGCCTCCGCATCGAGCACGCGCAGGTCGTCTCGCCAGGCGCCTTCGACCGGTTCGCGCAGCTCGGCGTCATCGCCTCCATGCAGCCGTCGCATCTGCTCACGGACATGGCGTGGGCTCCGGCGCGGCTCGGACCCCATCGCCTCAAGTACGCATACGCGTGGCACTCGTTTCTTGATCACCACGTCCCGCTCGCGTTTGGCACCGATTATCCCGTCGAGTCCATCAATCCGATGCGCGGTCTCTACGCCGCCATCACGCGCATGAACGAAGCCGGCACGGCGACCTTCGACGCGTTCGATGCCGCCCACGAAAAACTCACGCTTAGCGAAGCTCTCTTCGCGTACACGCAGGGCTCTGCGTTTGCCGAGTGGCGCGAGAACATCAAAGGCCAGCTCGCGCCCGGCTTCCTCGCGGACATCGTCGTACTCGACCGCGATCTCACCACCTCGACTCCGCAGCAGATTCTGCACGCGCGTGTGCTGCAAACGGTGGTCGGCGGGGTGACGCGGTACACGGCACCGTGAGGGCAAAGGGTCCAGGGTCCGGGGTCAAGAAAACAACGACTCGCAACTGCCTAACTCTCCTTGAATACTGAACGGGAAGCTGGTCTCGCTGGACCCTGGACCCTGGACCCTCGCCTTATGCGCCGCCAAAACGTCCTCGCCCACGTCCTCCTCGTCCTGGTCGTCCTCGTGTGGGGGTGCACGTTTCCGCTTGTCAAAGCGGCGCTGCGCGACATCTCGCCACTCCTGTTCAACCTGCTGCGAATGTCGGGCGCTGCGCTGGTCCTTCTGTTCCTGAATCGCAAAGAACTCCGCGGTCTCACGCGCGGCGACCTCCGCCTCTGCCTCACCGCGGGGCTCTTTCTGGCAGCGGGCTATCAGTTTCAAACGTCCGGACTGGCGCACACCACGCCCTCGAAGTCTGCGTTCCTGACCGGCCTGGTCGTCGTCTTCGTGCCGATTCTGAGCCTGATCCCGCGCGTCGGGCCGGCCCACGCACCCAAGCCCAACACGCTCGTCTTCTTCGGCGCCCTCCTTGCCTTTGCGGGGCTCATCCTGCTCACGAGCACGCCGGGCACTGGCGCGGCCATCCTGTCGGGGATGCACCTCGGCGAGTGGCTCACGCTGCTGTGCGCGATGGCCTTCGCCGCGCACCTGCTGACGCTCGCGCACGCGGCACCGCAGCTCTCGGCGCGCCGGCTCGGCACGCTGCAAATTGCTTTCGCCGCCGTGTTTATGATGCTGACGCTCCCGCTCGGCGGACGGCCGTCGTTTCACCTCACGCCAACCGCGGCGATCGCGCTTGCGGTCACAGCGCTGCTTGCCACCGCGGCGGCTTTCACTATCCAAAGCTGGGCCCAGCAGGTCCTTCCACCCACTCACACCGCGCTGATCCTCACGCTGGAGCCGGTCTTCGCCGCGCTCACCTCGCTGCTGTTCTTTCACGAGCACTTCGGCTCGCGCGAACTGGCGGGCGCCGCCCTCATCCTGGCCGGAATTCTTGTTGCCGAGCTCTCGAGTTCGGCGCCCGTGCCCGCCAACGCCGCCGCATAGGCTGCACGACGAGGACGCGTGCGCCCATGAACCCCGCTGCGCCTCATCACTTGCAACCCCACTACAAGCCGCCCCGCCGCTCGGAAGACAATTCTCCGATTCAGGCGTCTAATAAAACAGGCACGCTACAGTCCGGGTCCTCCGACTGCGAGCGGATTTTCTTGCGTCGCCAGCGCCAGCGCGGCGGCCCATTTTCGCGAGGAATACGAAAGTTATGGACACACCCAAACCGTTCGTGCGCGGCTTCGGCGGCTTCATCGCCCGCCTGCGCGCCGGTCGTCTCTCTTCTACCTTTGCCTTGCTCGCCGTTCTCTCGGCGGGCATTTTGCTTGGTTCCGTCGCCACCGGAAAGGTCAGCGGCAAGGAAGCGCAGCGGATTGATACCACTGACGCGCGCCCGCTTGCGATTCCCAACCCCGTCGTCCTATCGAATGGCTTCTCGGCGATCGTCAAGCAGGTCTCGCCTGCGGTCGTGAACATCAACACCGACTACATTCCCAAGCAGCCGCATCGCGGCCGGCGCAACCAGCCCAACCCGAACGCCCCCGACGGCGATGACAACAACGACGACCAGAACAACGACATGCAGGACTTCCTCAACCGCTTCTTCGGCGGTGGAGGCAACGGCGGCGGCCAGATGCCCGACGCCGGCAAGCGCGAGGCGCTGGGCTCCGGCTTCATCGTGGATCCGCGCGGCTACATCATCACGAACAACCACGTGATCGACAAGGCCGACCACATCTTCGTCAAGCTTGCCAGCGATCCGAACGATCCGGCCGACCAGGGCCGTCCGGCCACGGTCGTCGGCGTCGATCCAGACACCGACATCGCAGTGATCAAGATCGACCCGCGCGGCCAGACGTTGCCCACCATCAAGCTGGGCAACTCCGAAGGCGCGCAGGTCGGCGACTGGGTGCTCGCGATTGGCAGCCCCTTCGGCCTCTCGCAGACCGTCTCGGCCGGCATCGTCTCGGCCAAGAACCGCTCCATCGATGACCCGGGCGAAGGCAACATCGACCGCGGACAGTTCCAGCGGTTCATCCAGACGGACGCCGCGATCAACCCCGGCAACTCCGGCGGTCCGCTGGTCGACATGGCCGGCCAGGTCATCGGCATGAACACGGCTATCTACACCCAGTCGGCGGGTTCTGAGGGCGTCGGCTTCGCGATGCCGTCGAACACGCTGATCAGCGTCTACAACCAGCTGATCGCCCCCGGTCACAAAGTCACGCGCGGTTCCATCGGCATCCAGTTCCAGGCTGCCCTGGGCTCCGCTGTCGGGCGTGTCTACGGCTTTGCCAACGGCGGTGTGCTGGTCTCGACTGTCACTCCCGGCGGTCCTGCGGCCAAGGCGGGTCTCCAGCCGCAGGACGTCATCACTTCGGTCGACGGCCACACCGTCAAGAACGGCGACGAGCTCGTCGGCATCATCTCCGAAAAGCAGCCCGGCTCGACGGTGCGCCTCGGCATTCTGCGCAACGGCAAGCCGATGACCGTTGAGGTTGGTATTGCCGACCGGTCCAAGCTGTTCGCCAACATCGCCGGCAACACCGATCAGGGCAACAACCCTGACGCCGGTGATCCCGGGCAGAACAAGCTCGGCATCACGGTCCAGCCGGTCACGCCGGCGGTCGCGAACCGGCTCGGGCTGAAGGGCGGCGTCACGGTCACCAGCGTCCGTCCGGGCTCCTTTGCCGACGAGATCAACCTCAGCCCCAACGTCGTGATCACCGAGATCAACCGGCACCCGATCACGGACGAGTCCAGCTACCGCTCGGTCGTCTCCTCCCTGAAGTCCGGCGATGACGTTGTTTTCGTCATCCGCGATCCGCAGGGCCAGAACGCCGGCAACACCTACATCGGCGGAACGCTGCCCTAACCACAACCGAGTCAGAGGCCCAGGTCTACAGACCTGGGTCTCTGCATCTGCGCCAAACAGAAGGTGTTGTCATTTTGTGCGGAGCGCGTTCGCGCGCAGTCACAGGACGTCCCGGTTGGCGGCGGGATGCTTCCAGCGCCCAAAAGGCGCTACTACGGTAATACTTCCGTCACGCTACGAATTGTGTACCTCCCTATGCACAGGGTCACTTGTCCTCATCAAAACCATCCATTAGCCTCAAATGAACGCTGAGGAGCAACAATTCTTCAGCACACCTCAAAAAGTCCGAGGTCCGGCCTATGCGCACTCTCTCGATTCTTTCGACCGCTGCTCTAATCTGCGCGACGCTTCCGGCGGTGGCCGGCCCGCGCCACACCGGCGCCGGGAATGCGACGATCCGCCACGCGGTCCGTTCGCACAAGAGCAATGTGCACGCGAGCTTCCGGCACGAGTCCGGCGGCATGGACCCCGAGCGCGCCACCGAGATTCAGCAGGCCCTCATCAGGAACGGATATCTGTCCGGCGAGCCCACCGGCGTCTGGGACGCGCAGTCCGCCTCCGCCATGCAGCGGCTACAGGGCGACAACGGCTGGCAGACCAGAATCACCCCGGACTCCCGCGCGCTGATCAAGCTGGGCCTGGGTCCGCAGCAGACCGTCGCGTCCGAGACCTTTCCCCACTAAGCATTTTTTAGCAATTCTTCGCCCGGCCTCGGCCGGGCGTTGTTGCGTAGGAGCCAGAACTTCCCTACTCCGGAAACGCGACAAACCTTCCCGCACAGGTCCTCAGCGAACCTTTGCCAGGATTACCCGAGACCTTCACGTCGTC
>DASYBN010000522.1:0-8069 GCA_036500785.1 Acidobacteriaceae bacterium | reverse complement strand
TTCGGGCTTGCCGAGGTGCGGCTCGACGGCCATATCCTGCCAGAAGGCGACGTAGCTCGGCTGCGAAAGAAAGACCTTCGCCGTAGGCAGATCGGTCATCCCCGCCGCGGCCGCGGCGCCGGCAAAGTTCACGTGGTCAAGGAAGAAGGTGTACTGATCCTCCTTCGAGCTCTGCGGGACGTCGGTCTTCTGCGCCTCGAGCTGCTGGACATAATCGAAGCCGTAGGTCTCGCGGAACGCGCCGTTGTGAAAGAAGTCATCGCCCTTCCAGATGTTGGTCATTGGCGCCTGCGGACTGATGGCCTTGACCGCAGGGTGCGCATCGATACCCGCCATCATCGCGAGAAATCCCGGATAGCTGATGCCGAGAACGCCCATTTTGCCGGAGTTGTTCGGCACGTTCTTCAGCAGCCAATCGATGGTGTCGCGCGTGTCGGTCGTCTCGTCGACATCGTTCTTTGTCTTATGGTCCACGATGGGCCTGTTCATGACGAACTGCCCACCAGAGCCGTAGCGCCCGCGAATGTCCTGATAGACGAAGATGTATCCGCTGGTCGCTAGCTCAGGCTTGGTGACTGCGACCGACTCCGGCGAAGCTCCCTCGGCCCCGTACGGTGTGCGCCCCATGAGAAACGGCAGCGGCGGACCGCTCGTGTCGCTGCCCTCAGGCCGCAAGATGACGGTGTGCAATTGGACACCGTCACGCACCGGAATCATAACCTCGGAGCGGACGTACTTTGGGCCATGGTAGTCCTTCAACAGTTCGGCCATGCGCTCTGCGCGAGTCTTCTGCCGCGTGGATGCCGACGCAGGCGGATTCGTCTGCGCCACAGCCAGCGTCGCGCACAGCAACATCGAACAGCCGAGGAGTTTCAGCATAGGTGTCTCTTTGGAGCAGTGAATAGTGAGTAGTGAGTAAGGCAAGAGTGTTGGCCTCGAACAGCGGTATTGCCTACTCACTAACTCCGTTACGTCAGATTCCCCGGGCTGGCGACGCACTGCCAATTATTCCGCGCGTGCGAGCCGTCGCAGAACGGACGCTTCTCGCTCATGCCGCAGCGGCACAGGCTTACGGCAGGCTTGCCGGTGAGGTCCCACTCCTGCCCATCGGCGTCCTTGAGCACAATGTGCCCCTCCACCCGCAGCGGTCCGTTGGGCCGCACTGTAATGTGAACTGCATCATCTGCCATTTGCTGCTCCTTATAGGGCCAGCATAGCAGCGCGCATTGTGCAGGACTCTAGGCATTGTGCAGGACTCTAGAGGCTGTGCGATTACTAAAGACTTACCATAGCCTCATGCACGTAGCACCATCCCCATCGCTCACCCGGTTCCACCGAGCGCATCACCGGGTGCTTCGTCGAGTGAAAGTGCTTTGTCGCGTGCTTATTCTTCGACGAGTCGCAGCAGCCCACGTTCCCGCACACCAGGCATTCACGCAGATGCACCCACGTGTCCCCCATCGCAATGCACTCCGGGCAGCCCTTCGCGTAGCTCGCCGAGGCGCTCGGCACATCTTTGAGGTTCAGATGATCGAAGTGATGGCACGCCATCGCACCCTCCCGCACACTTATTCACGGATTAATACTAGCCATTCGCCAAGCAGGCCTTTTGCGCGATTAGCAGCTCGCGAATTCCGCGCTCGGCCACATCCAGCATCTCGTCCATCTGCGCGCGGGTATACGTTCCGCGTTCGGCCGTCGCCTGCGTCTCAACCATGCCGCCGGACGCGGTCATCACCACATTCATATCCACCTCTGCACGCGCGTCTTCTTCATAGGCGAGATCGAGCAGCACACGACCGTCCACGATTCCGACGCTCGTTGCCGCGACCATCTCGCGCAACGGCGACTGCTTCAGCGTGCCGGCCTGCACCAGTTTGCCCACTGCGAGCGCCAGTGCTGTACATGCGCCCGTGATGCCGGCGGTGCGCGTGCCGCCGTCCGCCTGGAGCACATCGCAATCCAGGATCACCGTGCGTTCGCCGAGCAGCTTCATATCCACCACGCTGCGCAGACTGCGGCCGATGAGCCGCTGAATCTCATGGGTCCGCCCGCCAATCTTGCCGCGCTCGCTCTCCCGCGGAGTGCGCGTGAGCGTGGCGCGCGGCAACATTGCATACTCCGCTGTAACCCATCCCCGGCCGGAGTTGCGCATCCATCCCGGCACGCCCTCCTGAATCGTGGCGTTGCACAGAACGCGCGTGTAACCAACCTCGATCAAAACGGAACCCTCAGCAGTTGCAACAAATCCGGGGGTCAACCGCAGCTCACGCGCGGCATCGGCTGTGCGGCCTCCGCTCCGGAAGATCTCATCTCCAATGGCCATTGGCTGATTGTAGCCGTCTCGGGGAAGCTTCTTTCGTCGGGTTACTTCCGTTCTATTTTGCACATTAAAATTCCAGAATCAAACGTTTGCTACCGAGACTGCGCTATGGTTACTTTTGTGTTTCAGATGCTTTCCGTCGGACACCCAGGAGCAATGTCAGTCGAATGCCGGGCCATCTGCTGAGCAATGATTCCGCGCGACCCTCTTTCCCTGCCAACACCGGTGTGAACGCCCGGCGCACCACCCAACCCCTACACCTTCTTGTGGTTGAGGATGATCCTGTCGTTCGCGAGGCGTGCGTGCAAATGGCGCGCAGCATGGGTTTTAGCACCGCGTCGGCCGATTCCATCTCCGCTGGCCGAGCCGAACTGCCGCAGCCCGTCGATATCGTTCTGCTCGATATCCGGCTGCCGGGCGGCAACGGCATCGAGTTCTTCGACGAAATCCGCGCGCGGCAGCCATCGACGATCGTGATCATCATGACCGCTTATGCCACCGTGGAATCCGCAGTCGAGGCCCTCCGGATCGGCGCGGGCGACTATCTGGCCAAGCCGTTCACACTTGAGACCCTCGCGTCCAGCCTCGAGCGTGCCGCCGAGCGGCGGATCTTCGATGTCGAAGCGCGTGCGCTGCGCGAACGCCTCCGCAGCGGGCGCGGTGAAGGTCATCTCACCGGCCGCTCGCCCGCGATGGAGAAGCTCTACCGCATCCTCTCGAAGGTCACCTTTACCACGCATCCGGTCCTCATCGTCGGCGAATCCGGCACGGGTAAAGGCGTGGTCGCTCAGACAATCCATCTCAACGGACCGCGTGCAGCAGATCCTTTCAACAACGTAGAGTGCAGTTCACTGACTCCCCGTGCGATCGAATCGAAGCTCTTCGGATCGTGCGAAGAGCGCGGCCTGCTGGCCCAACCCGGCACGTTGTTTCTGGATGAGGTTGCGGACCTGCCGCTCGAATTGCAGACGCGTCTGCTTCGCGCTCTGGAGACGCGGCAGGTTATCAACGGCGAGGGTAGGAACCCGGATCCGGTCACAGCTCGCCTGCTCGCGTCGACGACGCGCGACCTGAGTCAGCTCGTTCAGAACGGACGGTTTCGCAAAGACCTCTTTTATCGGCTGAATGTAGTCAACCTCCGCCTGCCGCCTCTACGGGAACGCAAAGAAGACATTCCGCTGCTTGCCGCCAGCATCCTGCAGAGGGCTCACGGACACAACTTCGGCTACACCATCGCGCATGACGCCCTTCACCTCCTCGTCGACTACAATTGGCCCGGCAACGTACGCGAGTTGCAACATGCTCTGGAGCGCGCCCTCGCGCTCTCGAGCGGCCCGGTGCTGCATTTGGGTGATCTGCCCACGCAGTTGCAAAACGCCCGCGCTGAGCGAGACCTCAGCGAGCCCGGGCCGGCGCCGACTTCCGGCCTCACGGTCGAGGTGCGCTCGATTGCCGAGATGGAGAAGCAGGCGATCCTTGCCACCCTGCGGCAACTCAATGGCGATAAGCTGATGGCTGCGCGGCTGCTCGGAATCGGCAAAACCACGCTGTATCGCAAGCTGAAGGAATACGGCTTGACCGACCAGGACGTCTGCGCGTTCCGGCACTGAAGCCAGCCCCGCACTGACTTCGATACAATCGCTCCCTGCGAGAGATCTCTTAATCCGCGACCTGCAACAGGGAGAAATGATTCAATGAAGCTCACACCAGGAAAGCTTGCGGGGCTCAATGCAGTCTCCGATACGCGCGGCGTCATCGCTGCTGCCGCCATGGACCAGCGCGGATCGCTGCAGAAGTCGCTCGGCCAGGCGCGAGGCGCGACCGCCGATGCCCACGATCTCGAGGTCTTCAAGACGCTCGTCACCGACGTGCTCACGCAGCGTGCCTCCGCCATTCTGCTCGACCCGGAGTTTGGCCTTCCCGCATCGAAGCACCGTCACGGCAAAGGTCTTCTGCTTGCTTATGAGAAGACCGGCTACGATGCTTCGACGCCCGGCCGCCTGCCGGATCTGCTCGATCATTGGTCGGTGGGCCGCCTGAAGGAGGCCGGCGCCGACTGCATCAAGATCCTGCTCTACTACACGCCCTTCGACAAGCCCGAGATCAACGACGTGAAGCACGCCTTCATCGAGCGGGTTGGCGACGAGTGCCGCGCCCACGATATCCCCTTTTTCTGCGAGTTCGTTGGCTACGACGCTGAGGGCGGTGATGAAAAATCCGTCGAGTACGCGCGCAAAAAGCCGTCGATCGTCGCCGGCTCGATGAAGGAGTTCTCGAAGCCCGCCTACGGAATCGATGTCCTGAAGGTCGAGGTGCCGATCGTGATGGAGTTCGTCGCAGCCTCCAAGGCCAACAAGGGAGAGAGCGCCTACACGCGCGCCGAGGCGATGCAACACTTCCGCGACACAGCGGCGGTCACGAATCTTCCCTTCATCTATCTTTCTGCAGGCGTCTCGAACCCGGTTTTCATCGAGACCCTGGAGCTCGCCAATGAATCCGGCGTCGCCTACAACGGCGTGCTCTGCGGCCGCGCCACGTGGAAGGACGGCATTCCCATCTTCGCGACGAAGGGCGAGCAGGCCTTCCGCGACTGGCTCAACACGACAGGCGTCGAAAACATTGAGAACGTCAACCGTGCACTGCAGGGCGCAACACCCTGGAAGAAGAAGATCGAGAACAGCTGACGAGCGCTCGTTCCATCTTCGTCATTGCACGCACCAGCCCGACGCCGTACACTCGCCGCAACTCCTCATGCGTCGGGCTGCGTGTCTTATTTCCACTGCCGTTTTGCTTCTCGCGAGCGCGACTCCGCGCGTTAACGCGCAGACCTACAATCCCAAAGCAATCCACTTCGAGTCGAGCGACGCCTCCCAGCACCTCGACTCAGCCGAGTTGCTCCGCATCACTGGCCTGCACGAGGGCGTTCCGCTCACGAAGGCGGACATCGAAGACGCGCTGCACAAACTCGGCGATAGCGGCGCCTTCAGCAATCTCAGCTACACCGTCAACAACGCTGCTCTGACCATCCGCCTCACACCGGCAGGCGGCGGCCAGGCGCTTCCCGTGCGGTTCGCGAACTTCGTCTGGTGGTCTCATGACGAGCTCATCCAGATACTCGAGGCGCGCGTGCCGCTCTTCCATGGCACGCTTCCGCTGCAGGGCACGCAGACCGGCGACGTAGAAGACGCGCTGGCCGCGTTGCTGCGCGACAAAGGCGTCCCCAACGGGCGTATCACGGCGATGCCCTCCACGAGCTCGCCCAATGGGCCCATGGACGCTATCGCGCTGTCCATCACCTCGCCCGAGATCCTCGTCGGCCAGACGCAGTTCAATGGCGCAATCCCGGAGGTCGCCACGAAGCTCAACACGTTCAACCGCGAACTCGCTGGGCGCGACTTCGATCGACAGGACGTTACCAATACCCTGCACCAAACCCTCCAGGAGATCTTCGAAGACTCGGGCTACCTCGACGTCACCAACGACATGCCTGTCTTCTCCACGCCGCGGAAGGACCTAAACAACTACATCGTGGACGTACAGGTGACGCTCCACCCGGGCGCGCTGTACCGCGTAGGTGCGATCACCTTGCACGCGCAACCTCCGCTTACCGAAGCTGATCTGCGCGCGGCTCTACCCTTCAAATCCGGCGATCCGGCTTCTGCTTCCGACTTCCGCGTTGCCTTCGGAACGCTGGCGCGAGTGTATGCCGATCATGCGTTCCTCGACGCCCGCACGTCTGCCTCCGTCGACAAGCACTCCTCAAATCACACCATCGATTACAGCTTCACCTTCGAGCCGGGTGCGCAGTTCCGTTTCGCCGGGATGGACACCTCCGCGCTCCCCATCGACCTTCAGCAGGAGTTCGCCAGCCTATGGCATGCCACTCCGGGAACACTCGCAGACAAGGCCTTCGAGGACACCCTTCGCGCCAGCGTTCTCAAGCTGCATACGCGGTCGGCGATTATCCTCGTGCAGCGGCGAGACACCGTGACCCACACCCTTTCCATCAAACTGCGGTTCCGCAGCTCATCGGTTACCGGAGCTGATTCGGCGCCCGGCTCTAACGAATCGACCACCTCAACCGAACCGGAATGAACTCTATGCGCCTTCGCCTGCACCATCTCATTACACTTCTGCCGTTCGCCCTCGCTGTTTCTGCGCTGGCGCAGTACACCATCCAAGCGGTTGAGGTCCACGGCGGAGCGCCGTATACCGACTCCGAGGTCCTTGCCGTTTCCGGCCTTCAGACCGGCCAGCGGATGAATCATGACAGCCTCGCCAACGCTGCGCAGCATTTGCTCGACACGGGTGTGTTCGCCGACGCCGGCATCGGACTCACCGGCGCGGGGCTTGCCCGCACTGTGCAGATCGAGCTCAAACCGCTGCGCGCCGGCTCTTTAGTGCCCGCCACGTTTGCCAACTTCCCCTGGTGGACACCCGCCGAGTTGGACGCCGCGCTCCGGAAGGCCGTTCCCTTTTATCGAGGTGGCATTCCGCCCGCGGGCAATCTGCCCGACAGTATCGACGCCGCGCTTAGTTCCATGCTCGCCAGCAAAGGCGTACACGGCACCGTGACGAATGCGTCTCTCGCGGCGAGCAATCTGCATCCGCAGCCCGTGTGGGAGTTCCGCGTCGCCGACCCAACCGTGCGCACCACCTCCGTCTCGCTCATCGGCGTACCCGATTCGCTTCAGCCGGCGTTGCAGCGAGCCGTGCGACACCTCGTCGGTTTTCCCTACGACGACCGCGCCACTGCAGATCAACTCCTGATGCTGCTCCGCGACGCCGGCTACGTGGATGCGCAGCTCACGGCCGTTACCACCACCGTCGATCCAGCCACGTCCGGCTACGCCGTCCGTTACACCGCCACCGTCGTTCCCGGGGAGGCGTTTCACGTTGCCTCCGTCGCGTGGCAACCCACCTCGATCTACGCGCAGGACGCCTTCGCTCGCGACGCCAAGCTGCACGCCGGTGATCTCGCGTCCCAGCGATCCCTTCTCGTGACCGAGCAGGCGATCCTGAGCGCGTATCTGCACCTCGGCTATCTCGACGCGTACATCGACGCACATCCGCAGACCGACTCCGCAACCCACACCGTCAGTTACACACTGCAGGTAATCCCTGGCGAGATCTACCACCTGAAATCTGTTACGCCGCTGCACCTCTCAGTCGCGGCACAGAAGGATTTCGACTTCGGCTGGCTGCTCAAGCCTGGCGCTGCGTACGATCCGCTCTATACCGCGAGCTTCCTGACCAACAACACGGCACTGCGCAGTCTCGCCGGCTACACCGCCAGCTTTCAGGCGGCAGCCGACTCGCAGACGCATCTCGTGGATCTCACCATCGATTTCTTTCCCGTCGGCCAGTAACTCGCTCTACTTAAGACTGCCGGTCACATCGCCGCATTCTCACCTGCTCTCCATGTGCTCTCGGTCGCGCGCATGCTTCCTCTTGTCAGAAGCCGGTGGGTCGCTCCTGTACGACGTTGAAGACGCCTTCGAGTGCTGTGCCCACGGAGCACAAGGTCCCCTCTTCAAACAGCCGTCCGATCAGCGTGACGCCATACGGTACTCGGCGGGGAGGCGAGAACTTTGGCAGTGGACGCTGCGGATCGGGCGCCCAGTCGCTACGCACTTCGCTCACCTCCACAAATCCCGCACGCAGTGTCAGCGAGGGATGTCCCGTGAAGTTGAAGATCACCAACTGCTCGTCACGCAACGAAGGAACCAGCAACAGGTCCACCGAG
>DASYBN010000521.1:0-5438 GCA_036500785.1 Acidobacteriaceae bacterium | reverse complement strand
GGCATCCACATCGTGCACGTCGTAGTAATACCGAAAATTCCTCCGCCCGTACGGAGCATCCGCCGAATTCTGCTGCCCCCCAATGCGAATGCCGCAGCCTTCCCGTTCGAGATACGCGTAGTTGTCGGTGTGAATGTACTCCCTGAATCCGAGCAGATCGCGGAAGAACGCAACTGCCGCCTCGAACTCCCCAAGCGGCACCTGCATGACCGGCGTCGTCTGAACAAAGTTGGACATGCACGGCAGCTTACTCCCGCCGCCGTCCATTCTCGTACTTAATCCAGCGTGTACATTGCGAGGCCGCTCAGCAGCTTCGGATAGAAATCCGTCGACTTCTGCGGCATCACCTCCAGGTTCAGCGAAATGTCTTTCATCTGCTCCAGCGTCACCGGTTTGATCAGAAACGCCACATCGGCCTTGCCGCTCTTCACGCGTTCCACTGACTCATCGGCCTCGCGATAGTAGCGGATCACTTCGCCTTTCCGGATCGTTTCTTCATTGAGCCCAAGCAATTTTTCGAGCGCCACTTTATGCAGCTGCGTTACGTCAAGCTGCTGCTGTCTCGGAGATAGCCCCATCAGCAGAGGCGCAATCGCCTCCGGCTTCGGAGTCAGCAGCAGATTCGCATCGCGCGCCGCAGCGACGAACGCAACGCCATCGGCCTCGTTCAACTTCGCCAGCAACTGCGCCGGCGTCAGTGAGCTCTCCAGCTCTTTCACATCAAAGTGCGGTTTCGCCTGATCGGTAAAGTCGCGGATGCTGAAGTTCTCAAGACCCGAAACAACGCGATGTGTCGGCAGAATCGTAATCCCCGGCGCATCCATGTTCACGAACGTCATCATCATGGCCTGCTCCGGAAACGCGGGTTGCGGTAGACCATCGGACGTCATCTTCGGCGCCGCATTCGAATCGATGTGCAACTCTTCAGCGCGCTCGTGCATGTACGCGACCGACGTTTCATAGCGATGATGGCCATCTGCGATCAGCAGCCACTTGTCCGCCATTGCGTCCAGCACTCGCTTGATCTGGTGCGTGTCGGTTACCTTCCACACGCGATGCACAACGTGGTACTCGTCCGTGATTTCGAGATCGGGTGTACGCGCGGTGTGCGCAACCGACGATCCGCTACCAACCACCTCTGGGGGCGCCTCAAAGATCACCCGCTCGGCCGTAAACGTCGGATCCGAATACAGCATGTAAATCTGCTCGCAATAAGCGCGCGTCGCCCTGAACAGCGCCAGCCGGTCGGACTTGTGTTTAGGAAACGTTTGCTCGTGCCGGTAGACGATATGGTCCTCGTAATCATGCAGCTGTGCCAGCGCGATGAAGCCGCGCCGTTCGCGAATCTCCGCCTTCGCGCCGGTCGTTCCGCCCGTTCCCGGCACCGTGTAGGTCTGCGAGTAGCCGTAGAGCGCCGGCGCGATCTCCTCGCGGAGAATCCCCTTCGCGCGCCACGCCTTCAGCGTCTCAGCAGCGCGAGTATAAACATTGCGCTCGTCGTTATCGTCCGGATGGTGCTTGCCGAGCACCACGCGAACCAGGTTGTACGGGCTCAGATTGTAGTAGCGCTCCTGCATCTGCTTGTCGATCTTGTCGTACGGTTGCGTTACGACGTCGGCCATGTTGACGCAGGTTGGGTCATAGCGAAGTGCGCGAAACGGAAACAGACGGGCCATCTCTCGATTGTACGAAGAGCCGGCCACGGGAGATAGTTCGGACTCCGTTGCGATAGCGATCTCGCTATTGGGGCCGCTCAGCCGCCCGCGATTGCTCCGAGAATGATCAGCGGCTCGCGTCCGGCAACAACAGCGTCGGGCAGCGGGGCATCCGCAGAATCGTGCGATAGATCCTCTTCACAGGCGAAGAACCGAATGAACGCGCGACGCTCCTGCGTATTCTGATCACGCACGCATCCACGGAGCGCCGGGTGCGCATCCTCGAGCACATCCAGCACGCGCCGCAACGTCACCGGAGCTTCCACTTCGAGCGACACCTCATGACCTGTGGTGATCTTTGCGTGACGCAGCAGAGGCGCGGGAAGTTCAACGCGAATGCGATGCGATGTTCGCTCGAAGCTCATGCAAGCGTCTGAACCTCGACCGACAGCACCGGCGGAAGGTGCTCGGTGATCGCGGTCCACGTGTCGCCGCTGTCGGGCGAGCAGTAGATCTGGCCGCCGGTGGTGCCGAAGTACACGCCGCAGTCGTCCAGTTGATCAACCGCCATCGCATCGCGCAGAACGTTGACGTAACAGTCCTGCTGCGGAAGGCCTTTGGTGAGCGGCTCCCACTCGTTGCCGCCGGACTTGCTGCGGAACACCTGCAGCTTGCCCTCGAGAGGGAAGTGCTCGGAGTCAGATTTGATCGGCACAACGTACACCGTCTCGG
The DNA here is from genome assembly GCA_036500785.1 of Acidobacteriaceae bacterium. Taxonomy (GTDB): domain Bacteria; phylum Acidobacteriota; class Terriglobia; order Terriglobales; family Acidobacteriaceae; genus Granulicella. The sequence continues at coordinate 3,051 of DASYBN010000521.1, read as the reverse complement.
GTTCGTGCGTGTGCACGTCGATGACGAATCCGAAGTCCGTCGGCAGGTTGCCGGAGATCTTGGTCCACTGATCGCCTGCGTCATCCGAGCGCATCACGTCCCAGTGCTTCTGCATGAAGAGCGTCTTCGGCGTCTTGGGATTCATCGCGATGTGATGAACGCAGTGGCCGACCTCGGCTTCGGGGTTGGGGAGGAACTTGGAGTAGAGGCCCTTGTTGATCGGCTTCCAGCTCTTGCCTCCATCGTCGCTGCGGAACGCTCCCGCCGCGGAGATGGCAATCACGATGCGATCGGGATCCGTCGGGTCGAGGATGATGGTGTGCAGGCACATGCCGCCCGCACCGGGTTGCCATCCGGGAGCAGTGGCATTGGTGCGCAGCCCTGAGAGCTCGGTCCAGGACGCTCCCGCATCAGTCGACTTGAACAGCGCAGCGTCCTCCGCTCCGGCGAAGACAGTGTCGGGGTCGGTGAGCGACGGCTCGAGGTGCCATACGCGTTTGAACTCCCACGGGTGCGGCGTGCCGTCGTACCACTGGTGCGTTCCGGGAACACCGTCGTAGTCGAACTTGGCGCTGATCGGATTCCAGGTTTCGCCGCCGTCATCCGAGCGCTGCACCTGTTGGCCGAACCAGCCGGAGGTCTGCGAGGCGTAGATGCGGTTGGAGTCTACGGGCGAGCCCTTGAGGTGATAGATCTCCCACCCGGTGAAGTGCGGACCGGAGATCTTCCAGTCCTTGCGCTTGCCGTCGGAGGTGAGGACGAAGGCGCCTTTGCGGGTGCCGGCGAGAATGCGAACGGAGCTCATCGAGCGCTCTCCTGTGATGTGGAAATTCTCCGGTGCTAAACCCAAGAAGAATACGCGTTCGGCTCGTGGATGTTCCGACAATTTTCTCCGAATGACAGCGGCAAGAATGCAAGGGTCGCCACGACGATGAAGCCGGGGCGACCCCTTGTACTTTGCGATTGAGTTACAGGAACAGCGGAGCGAGCACCAGCGTGATCGTCGCCAGCAGTTTGATGAGGACGTGCAACGAAGGTCCCGCGGTGTCCTTGAATGGGTCGCCGACGGTGTCGCCGACAACCGCGGCCTTGTGGGCTTCCGAGCGCTTGCCGCCGTACTGGCCGCTTTCAATGAACTTCTTGGCGTTGTCCCAGGCGCCGCCGCCGTTGTTCATCAGCATTGCGAGCAGGATGCCCGCGATCGTGCCGACCATCAGCAGGCCTGCAACCGCGGTGGCTCCGCCGAGGTTCACCGGAATGCCGTTGATCATCGGCACGTTCGGCATCTGGCCGGGCGCGAGCGCGACCGAGCTGGTGCCGTAGCTCGACGAGAAGTTACGGAAGATCAGGCCCACGGCGACCGGCAGCCCGACGACCAGAAGGCCGGGCACAACCATCTCCTTCAGCGCAGCGCCGGTGACAATCGACACGCAGCGTGCGTAGTCGGGCTTGGCGGTGCCCTCCATGATGCCGGGGTTCTCGCGGAACTGGTCGCGCACGTCCTTGACAACCATCTGCGCGGTGCGGCCGACGGCTTTGATCGCGAGTGACGAGAACAGATAGACGAGCATCGCGCCCAGCAGTGCGCCGACGAAGACCGGGATCTCGGCGAGATTAATGTTCGTGAACGACCACCCGCGCGGCATGTAGCCCGCCGGCCCAGCGGCCGCGACCTTGTCGGCCACGATGGTGCGAACCTCCTCGAGGTACGCGGAGAAGAGCAGGAAGGCGGCGAGCGACGCCGAGCCGATCGCATAGCCCTTCGTCAGCGCCTTCGTGGTGTTGCCCGCGGAGTCGAGCTTGTCGGTTTTGTCGCGGACCGCGTCAGGCTGATGCGACATCTCGATGATGCCGCCGGCGTTGTCGGTGATGGGGCCGAAGGTGTCCATCGCAAGGATGTACGCTGCCGTCGCCAGCATTCCCATCGTTGCAACTGCTGTCCCATAAATGCCCTTGGCGTAGTCCGAGATGACGAGCACGTTGCCGTTGATATCCGTGGCATTGGCAAGCGCGCGGACGCCGCAGTAGTAGCTGGCGAGCAGCGCGATCGAGATAACGACCACCGGAAGCGCCGGTGTCTCCATGCCGACCGCGAGGCCGGAGATGATGTTCGTCGCCGGCCCAGTAAGCGAGGACTCCGCGATCAGCTGCACCGGGCGATAGCGGCTCTCGGTGTAGTACTGCGTGATCCAGACGAACAGGAACGCCGTGATGAGGCCGATGACGCCCGAAGCAAAAAGCCAGCCGGGCTGGACTCCAGGGCCGTTGAGCATCTTGAAGACTACGAGCGCGAGGCCGGCCAGCGCGATGATGGCCGTGACGTAGAAGCCGCGGTTGAGCGCGCGCATCGGGTCTTCCGTCTCGCTCGAGCGCACCACCGCCACCCCCACAATGGATGCGATGAGGTTGATCGCGTGAATGATCAGCGGGAAGAGGATGCCCTTGATACCAAACACCGGATAGAGTGCCGCGCCCAGGATCATCGCGCCGACGGTCTCAGCCGCCGTCGATTCGAAGATGTCGGCGCCGCGGCCGGCGCAGTCGCCCACGTTGTCGCCTACGAGATCAGCGATAACCGCGGGATTGCGCGGATCGTCTTCCGGAATTCCCGCCTCGACCTTGCCGACAAGATCGGCGCCCACGTCAGCCGCCTTGGTGTAGATGCCGCCGCCGAGCTGCGCAAACAGCGCGACCAGCGAAGCTCCGAAGCCGAAGCCGACGAGCTGGTACACGACAGCCGTCGGATTGTTGGTCCCGCCGTAGATCAGAAACAGCAGGCTGACGCCCAGCAGCGCCAGTGCAACGACGACGAGGCCGGTGACGGCGCCGCCGCGAAGCGCGGCCTGCAGCGCCTTGTTGAGCGAGGTTCGCGCGGCCGCCGCGGCGCGAATGTTCGTGCGGATCGAGACGTACATGCCGGTAAAGCCGGCGAGGCCGGAGCACGTGGCTCCGACGAGGAAGCTGATGACCGTGCGCAGCGCCATCGGCGCGGTGCGCGGCGAAGCGTGGTAACCGATGAAGACGACAACCGCGAGCACAACGGCGATAATC
>DASYBN010000520.1:0-13877 GCA_036500785.1 Acidobacteriaceae bacterium | reverse complement strand
CATGGTCCCGCCCGAAGTCCTCATCAACGGCGGCCGCAACACGATCATCTACGAGAGGGAAGAGAGCGTTCACGAAGCCATCTTCAAGCTCTTCAGCACCAACCACTCGCCGCAGTCACAGGCCACCACGCTGCACGATCTCCTCTGCTGTCTCCCGCAGGTCTCCGCGCCCGACCTCTCTTACGCCAACCTCTTCCGCATTCTCATCGTGCAGTTCATCGACGCCCAGACCTTCGACCTCCGCTCCATTAAAAAAACCTGCGTCCACATCGCCCACCCCGACGCTCAGCGCCTCATACCCTTCGACACCTACAATCTCTTCTACCGCGATAACCTCGAACACACCCGGCTCGGGCCGCTGCGCGCCCAAACCCAAAAGGGTGCCCTTTAACTCAGCACTCGGAGCCTGTTGGACATCCCTTTCGCGCGTGCGCAAGCTGCTGATCGTCTACCTCGTTTTTCTGGTTCCGACCGGCTGGGTCGGCGACGAACCAAAGTTCCTCACCCTCACGTGCAGCAGCAGGTCGCCAGCATCGTCAAAAACCAGGACCTCAGCCGCTACATCCTGTAGTGCTCAACGCAGCCGAATCGGCAGTTTGCAAATAATTCCCCCTTCGTCAGCAACGGCGAAGGGGGAATTATCGAAGCAGGTTCAAGCTTTAGCTGTGGTAAACGTCACCCTGATCAGAACTGTCTGTTCGCTGGACCGTGGCAGGTGCCAACGCCCTTGTCGCTATAGGAAGACGGACCGGATGTCTGTGCAGGATCCTTCAACGCCGACTCGAAGTCCCAAGCGTAGCCGTTCTGGTTGAGCGTCAGGCCCATCACGCCCCAGAACTCGCCCGTCGCCGCCTCGAGATTCTCCTTGTTGAAGTTCGGATTGCCAGTAGGATCGGCGGTTGTCGTGTCGGTCGTGACGACTGGATCGAGTGTCTCGCCGCCGGTGCCAACGACGAATTCCCGGATGCCCTTCTTCGGGTCGTAATTCCCGTTCGGGTCAAGCGGACGGTAGCGGCCGTAAAGGTGGTCGTGTCCGTTCAGAATCAGGTCTGCTCCGGCTTCGTAGAGCACCTGCCAAAATTGCTTGGCGGTCGTGCCTTCAGGCACAGCCAGGCCATTGGTTGGACTGAAGGTGGGCTGATGCCAGTAGGCAAGGGTGCACGCAGAATGATTCGCCGCGAGATCCTGCTTTAGCCATTGAAGTTCGGAATTAAACCAGGCGCCCGTGCAGCCACCCGGCTGCGTCTCGCACTCGATGTTCAGCGAGATAAGGTGCCAGGAACCGAGATTGTAGGAGTACCAGCCATTTCCCACGCCGACCGAGCCGCCGTTTGCTTCCGTTCCAAGGCCGCCCGTCTGCGCGAAATGACCCGCCTGCCCATCCGAATACGGCACAGGTTGCGTGAAGGTACCGCTGGTGTCCGGGTTGCCGGAGATCGTAGCCGTCTTGATGGATCCATCGGCATTGTGCTGGACACCGTTGAAGTAAGAGAAGTAGCCGTAGCCGGCAACGCCGATCGCGCCGTGCTCGGTATAGAACTCGTGGTTGCCGGGCGCCGGCCGCGTAATCATCTTGAAGGCGCCATATGACTGCTCGTACGAGTTCTCAAAGTCCGAGTATTGTCCTACCTGGTATTGCTCATCTCCGACCAGCGCGACGAGGTCAGGCTTCATATTCTCAATCTGCTTTGCGGTGGCGGCCTGCGAAGCGAGCAGATTCTGAGCGATGTCCCCGGCGCAATTTTCACCCGCCTTCTCGCCCGCCTCCTCCTCGCCTGGCTGGCAGGCGACGTCGCCCACCACCGCGAGCACGGGCGTACTCTGCACCTTGTTGTACGGCCATGGATTGTCGTTCGGCACCCAATTGCCCGAGGACCAGCCCTTGCTGTTCACCCAGGGGTTGAAGTTTTGAATCTGTGCACTTGCGCAAGCCGTGTATCCGAGTACAGAGACGGCCGCTCCCATGAGCACTGCCGCGCGCAACTTGCTCTGAATGTTTCTCATGCAGACCTCCGATGTGGCGATTGGGGATAGATGGGTTGTCCTGAAGCAATACCCTTCGTACCCCACTCACGTTGCATCGGTATGTCAGTTATGTAAAAAAGCGAATGCGGAGGTGATCCTCTGAAAAGATTGCACCCGAAAAGGTGACGTCGCTGTCCGTATGCGCCCTAGGCGTAGCGAAACAACGCCATGAAGCCGTAATCCATGTGCTGCTGCATATGGCAGTGAAACAGCGTCAGGCCCGGATGGTCGGCGACCAGATCGACGGTGGCCCGCCCAAAGGCCGGAACGATCACCGTGTCCTTCTTGATGCCGGCCGTCGGCTTGCCGTTGAGTTCGACCAACTCGAACATGTGCCGGTGCATGTGCAGTGGGTGAGAGTCGTCGCTGCGATTGCGAAACACCAGCCGGTAGCGGCGTCCCTGCCGGAACACGAACTCCCCATCATGCGGATATTCCTTTCCGTTGATGAGCCAGTGGTTGATCCCATGAGGTCCGCCCGGCACCTTTTCAAAGATCATCTCGATGGTCTCGTCTGGCGCTGGGTGTGCCGCCGCCGTTCCAATCGTTGTCGCGCCAAACACTGTGTAGTCCCAGCGCGTTTGCAAAGGCGGGCTCCATTGCGCGCGCCCCTGCTGATTCGCATACTCGACCACAATCCCCATGCCCGATTGGCGCGCCACATTCCGGAGCTCCCCAAGAATCCAGACGCCCGGGTTATTCATCTCCACGATCGCATCGACGCGCTCGCCCGGGCCGATCTCAATCACCTCGACCGGCTGCGGCGTCGGCACAGGATTGCCGTCCAGTGCGACGACCTGAAACTTGTGGCCGGCCAACGCCACCCGGTGAATCTGAGCAGGACTCGCGTTCAGCAGGTGCATCAGCACACGCTGACCCGGCTTCACCCGCAGCGGCTCCCCGGCCCCGAGCATCTTGTCGTTGATCGAATAGAGGGGAGCGCTAACTTCGAGCCCATTCGGGCGCAGGTCCGGAGTGGCTGGCTTTTCGGGCCTTGGGTCGTTGGGATCCGTAGCCATCTCGTCCTGGTCCATCGTGGACAGAAAATATTCCCATTCACGCAACGCCAGAAAGACCTCTTGATCGTAGTGCCCAGGGTCATTCGCTGGATCGATCATGAAAAAACCGAACTGGCCGGTGTAGGCTCCTCGATGCAGATCCATCATGGCCGCAGTGTGCGAGTGGTACCAGCGCGAACCCGCCGGCTCGGCCACGAATTGATAGCGTCGCCTGCCGTGCGGCGGGACCGGTGGAGTGCCTTCTTCCTCCACTCCATCTACTTCCGGCGGAGTGAACAGGCCATGCCAATGCACGAACTCCGCAACGTCCGTGTTGTTCACCACGTCGACCGTAACGTGCTGGCCCTCGCGCACCCGCAGCAGCGGACCGGGAACTTTATTGTTGTATCCGACCGTGCTGATTGCGACCTGGGGCGCCACTTCGACGATCATCGGTGCGATCTGAAGCATAAAGTCCGCCGCAGCCCCGATCACCTTCGGCTGCGACGGCGCCATCATGGACTGCTCCGCCCCAGAATCCGGCTGAAGGCGTGGCGACTCCCCGAAGGCGGGCCGCGGCTTTCCTGCGCGGGCCGCAATCATGGTGGCCCATCCGAGCCGTACAAAATCCCTTCGCTTCATGCGATTCTCATTCCGATGGTGTGAACGGTCGCGCAGACCGTCAGGGTACCGGCCATGAGCAGGAAAATGCTTTGCTGATTTTCTACAGGGTTAGCTTACATGCCGTGTCGGCATGGCACTGTGAAGCCGGTCACAGTGCACGAAGACGCGCGATTGAGAACCACACCGGAAACTCCGCACGCGAACCGCAACATCCTCAACCACAGCACCCGGAGCGCGCCAAACTATTTTTGAACGTGTTCACTTTTTGCTTGACTCCGCCCGGATTGTGGCGCATCGTGACAATTGAACGTGTTCAAAAATAGCAAATCTTGCATTCAAGAGGAGACACTTCCAATGAACTACCCTCCCAACTGCTTCCCGCACATGCCCCAGCCGCCGGTCAACATAGCCGTCATTTACATGCTGTACATCGCCGTTTCACTCGCCATGACCGTCTGGGTCGCGCGCACGCTGCATCGGAACGGCGGCCTGTTCCTGATCGACGCCTTCCGCGGCAATGCGCCTCTCGCCGAAGCCGTCAATCATCTGCTCGTCGTCGGCTTCTACCTGGTCAACATTGGCTACATCCTGCTCGCGCTGAAGACGACCGATCCTCTGATGACCCCGCGCGACATCATCGAGACCGAGAGTTGGAAGATCGGCGTCGTGGTCATGATTCTGGGACTGATGCACATGGCCAACATCGTAGTTCTCGCCCTGCTGCGCCTCGGCGGCCGCCGCGATCACGGCCCCGAGAAGCAACTCGCCCCCGCATAGCCTTACAAAGGATCCGCCATGAGCAAACGCACCACACAGAAGTCTGAGGAGACCAGGGCGCGCATCCTCAATGCCGCCCTCGCCACCTTCCGCGAGCGCGGCTTCGAACGCGCCACCATGCGTGAGATCGCCGAAGCTGCCGACGTTGCGACCGGCGCTGCCTATTACTACTTCGACTCCAAAGAGTCGCTCGTCATGGCGTTCTACGAGCGCGCTCAGCAGGAGATGCAAACCGATCTCGAAGCCGCGCTCGCCCGCTGCCGCACCCTCGAATCGCGCCTCCGCGTCATCATTACCGAGAAGTTCGACTACTTCGGACCAAACCGCAAACTGCTCGGCGCGCTCTCCGCGCACGCCGACCCCGAGCATCCCCTCTCTCCCTTCAGCAACGAAACAAAGCCGATCCGCGACGCAGATATGGCCTTCTTCGAAGCCGCCGCACGAGACTCGGGAGTAAAGCTGCCGAAGGACATCCAGCCCTATCTCCCGCGTCTGCTCTGGCTCTACCAGATGGGCCTGATCCTCTTCTGGGTCTATGACCGCTCGCCACAGCAACGGCGCACGCATGCCCTGTTCGAGCAAACGCTGAAGATGCTGCTGCTGACTCTGCGGCTCGCCTCGATCCCCTTACTGCGTCCCATGCACCGCCTTGCCGCCGAGCTGCTCAGGACCGTCTATGAGGAGGCCTAGCCTGAACCATCGGAGGAATATCCGCGCCGTCTCCGCAAGGTATCCTTAAGCGAGCACCCGGAGACGCTGGATGTCCCTGTCGCGCGTGCGCAAGCTGCTGATCGTCTACCTCGTTCTTCTGGTTCCGATCGGCTGGCTCGCGACGAAATATCAGCCTTATCTGCTGGACGGCGATGCAGTCTCCTACATGGACATCGCCGACCTGCTGCACGCGCATCGCTGGGCCGGCGCGGTTAATGGCTACTGGCATCCGCTCTATCCCGCAATCCTCGCCACAGCGCAGATCGTCTTCCACCCCACGCGCTGGAACGAGATCCCCGCCTACACCTTCGCCAACTACGTCATCTTCCTGCTGGAGCTCGTCGCGATCGTCGCCTTCGTCTATGCGCTCGACCGCCTGCGCGCACGCACACAGCTCGGCAACACAACCCCGCTGCTCTCGCGCGAGGCCCTCGCGCTGCTCGGCGCCGCACTCGTGGTCATCTCCGCGCAGCGCGAGCTCGCGACAGGCCTCGTCCGCCCCGACGCTCTGCTGCAGGCGCTGATGCTTCTGGCGTTCGCGATGCTGCTCAACGCCCTCGCAACCGAAAGCCTCGCTTACGCGCCGCTGATGGGCCTCTTCTTCGGCCTCGCATACCTCACAAAATCCTTCGCATTCGTCGTCGCCCTTCTGTCGATCGCACTACTAGCCGTCTACCAGCTATGGCTGCAACGGCGCGCACTCAAGCGCGTCATCGCCAACGCCGCACTCGCGCTGATCGTCTTCGGCTGCATCGCAGGCCCGTACATTGCCGCGCTCTCGCACCAGAAGCACCGCTTCGACTTCGGCGACTCCGGCGGGCTCAACTACGCCTGGTACTCCGGCGGCGTGGAGAAGATGCACCTCGAGCCGTGGATGAAGTCCAGCTTCGGCCCCGCAACGGTCCACCTCATCCACCCCGAGCAGCAGCTCCTCGCGCAACCCGGCATCTACAGCTACCGCGCCGAATCTTACGGCACCTACCCCGACTGGTTCGACACCACCTTCTTCAACGAGCGCATCACACCGCACCTCAATGCACCCGTCCTGCTCCGCCGCGACGCCCGCAACGCCGTCCTCATCCTGCGCTACCTCTTCAACCACCCCGAAGCCTGGATTCTCCTCATCCTCCTCCTCGCATTCGGCGCGCGCCTTCGCTTCGGGAACTGGAGGCGCGACAACTTCTGGCTCCCAATGCTGCTTCTCGGCCTCGCGATGTGGGTGCTCTACGCGATCGTCAACGTCGAGGAGCGCTACGTCACGCTCGCCTACCTCGTCGTCATCCTGCCGATCTTCGCTGCGCTGCGCACGCCCGCGCCCGAAGCGGATGAGTTCGGCACAACACCATCAGCCTGGCTTCCATCCGCCTCAACGGCGATGATCGCGCTGCTCGCCTTCCTCGCCGCCGGCGAGAGCCTCCGCCTCGCGCTCGAGCAGCGCCGCTTCGAGACCGCGCTCCCGCACCCCTGGTACAACCCCGAGGAGTTCGGCGCAGCGCACGCGCTGCAGCAGCTCGGCGTCCAACCCGGCGACGAGATCGCCTGCATGGGCACGCAGGCCTGCCTGAACCAGAACTACTGGGCGCGGCTCGCCGGCGTGCGCATCCTCACTGAGGTCTACAACCCCAACGGCAACCTCTTCGAGCAGTGGGCGGGGCTGCCGAACCGCGCGCAGGTGCTCGATCTTCTGCGCTCGCAAAACGCCAAGGTCCTCGTCGCGCAGTTCGACCCCGCCGAGTTCGACCCCGCCTCCGCCGCCGCGCAGGGCTGGATTCGCCTCGACGACACAACGCTCTATGCGCTCCCGATCACACTTCGCGATACCCTTGGTGCAGGTGCACGCACAACATCCTCAACACCCGCGACGCTCGAGTGGAACACGACGCGCCAGGGAGGTCCATGAGTTCGACCGCATCATCCGTTGCGACTGAGACTCCACTCGAGCTCACCATCGTCATGCCGTGCCTCAACGAGGCCGAGACGCTCGCCACCTGCATCGATAAGGCGCGCGCCGCGCTGCGCGACAACAACATCTCCGGCGAGGTGATCGTCGCCGACAACGGTTCAACCGACGGCTCGCAGGAAATAGCGATAGCCCATGGCGCGCGGCTCGTCCCCGTGCCTATCCGCGGCTACGGCGCCGCGCTCAATGCGGGCATCCTCGCGGCACGCAGTCCGTACGTCCTCATGGCCGACGCGGACGACAGCTACGATTTCGCGCATGCACCGCGCTTCCTCGCCGAACTGCGCAATGGAGGCGAGCTCGTCATGGGCAATCGCTTCCGCGGCGGCATCGGCCCGGGCGCCATGCCCCCGCTGCACCGCTATCTTGGCAACCCCGTGCTCAGCTTTCTCGGCCGCTGGCTCTTCCGCACGCCCATCGGCGACTTCCACTGCGGCATTCGCGCCTTCTCGGTCGATGCCTACAAGCGCCTCGACCTCCGCACCACGGGCATGGAGTTCGCCAGCGAGATGGTGGTCAAGTCCGCGCTGCTCAACCAGCGCATGGTCGAAGTCCCCACCACGCTCAAGAAAGACGGCCGCAGCCGCCCGCCACACCTGCGCACCTGGCGCGACGGCTGGCGTCACCTCCGCTTTCTGCTGATGTACTCGCCGCGCTGGCTCTTCCTCATCCCCGGGCTCGCGCTCATGATCCTTGGCCTCGGCCTCATGGTCTGGCTCCTGCCCGCGGAGCGCCCGTTAGGCCACGTCAATCTCGGCGTCGACACGCTCGCCTACGCCGCCGCCGCTGTCCTGCTCGGCTTCCAGCTCGTCTTCTTCGGCGTTGCGGCGAAGGTCTTCGCGATCACCGAGGGCCTGCTACCTGAAGACCCCAGCTTCGACCGCTGGTTCCGCTACATCACGCTCGAGACGGGCCTCGTTGCCGGCGTGCTGCTGCTGCTCGTTGGCCTGGGCATCGCGATCTCGTCGGTCGTCGGCTGGGCGCATGCCGGCTACGGCCCGCTGCCGCCCGTTCAGATGATGCGCCATACGCTGCCCGCCATGCTCTGCCTCATGCTCGGCACCGAGATCTGCTTCGCCAGCTTCTTCCTCAGCCTCCTCGGCCTGCGCCGCCGCTAACCGCGCCTCACAAATCCCATGCGCCTTCGCTCTGCAATCTTCCTCCTCGCCGCACTCGCTCTCGCCCCACTCGCGCACGCGCAGCAGCTTGCCATCACCTTCGACGATCTGCCGTCACACGGCCCCTTGGCCGCCGGCACCACACGCCTCCAGGTCGCGCAAGCCATCCTCGACGTCATGCAGCGCGAACACCTGCCGCCGATCTACGGCATGGTGAACGCCGTCCACATTGCCGAAGATCCCACCACCGCCGCCGTGCTCAAGGCGTGGACCGCCGCCGGCAATCCGCTCGGCAATCACACCTACGCGCATGTGAACCTCAACACCATGTCCGCCGAAGCGTTCGAGGACAACATCGAGAAGAACGAGCCATATCTCAAGCAGTACGCCGGCAGCGCCGACTGGCACTGGTTCCGCTACCCCTTCCTCGCAGAAGGCGACACGCCCGAGAAATCTCTCGGTGTCCGCACATGGCTCGCGCAGCACAACTACAAGATCGCCGAGGTGAACATGAGCTTCGGCGACTACAACTGGAATCCCCCCTACGCCCGCTGCGTCGCGAAGCATGACGACGCCGCGATGAAGCAGCTGCACGACACCTATCTCGCCGCCGCCGACGAGGCCATCACCGCCTCCCGCAAGCTCGCGCAGGGAGCCTACGGTCACGACATCCCGTACGTTCTCCTCATGCACATCGGCGCGTTCGACGCGCACATGTTCCCCGAGCTTGTCGCGCTCTACAAGTCACGCGGTTTCACCTTCGTCACCCTTCCCGAAGCCGAAAGCGACCCGGCGTACCACGACAACGCCATCGCGCCGCTGGCCAGCAGTGCCGGCCACCTCGCCAAATTCGCCGCCGAGCACAAAGTCCCCTACCCGCACACCACCGACTACAGCAAGATGCTCGACAGCCTCTGCCGCTAGCTCGCGCACGCAACAAAAAAGGCCGCTCAACCGAGCGGCCCTTCGCACTTCGAAAGCTAAAAACTTTCTGCTGTCTTCCTATACCTTCGCCAGCTCGCTCACGCGCTTCGCCAGCATCTTCTCCAGATCCTCCAGCGCCTTCGAGAAGCCCTCGATTCCTTCCTTCAGCTTGTCGTTGGCCATGTGGTTCTCTGCGTGCATCTTGTCGAAGGTCGCCTTGTCCACCGTGATCTTCTCGATCGAATCCTTCTTCGACGACTCCGGATCCAGCTTGCGCTCCAGCGTCCCCTCCGTGTCCTGCAACTCCTCAAGCAGCTTCGGCGCGATCGTCAGCAGGTCGCAGCCGGCCAGCTCCTTGATCTCGCCCGAGTTCCGGAAGCTCGCGCCCATCACCACCGTCTTGTACCCAAACTTCTTGTAGTAGTGATAGATCTCCGTCACCGACTGCACGCCCGGATCGTTCGGACCGTCGTTGTTGCGGCTCGGCTCGTTCTTCTTGTACCAGTCCAGGATGCGGCCGACGAACGGAGAGATCAGCGTGACCTTGGCCTCCGCGCACGCAACGGCCTGGTGCAGACCGAAGAGCAGCGTCATGTTGCAGTGAATGCCTTCCTTCTCCAGCTGCTCGGCCGCGCGAATGCCTTCCCACGTCGACGCCAGCTTGATCAGCACGCGCTCGCGGCCAATCCCCGCCTGCTCATACTGCTTGATGATGTCATGCGCCGCGTCCATCGAGCCCTGCGTGTCATAGCTCAGCCGCGCATCGACTTCGGTCGACACACGCCCCGGCACGATGTCCAGAATCTTGCGCCCGAACGCAACCGCCAGCGTCTTGAATGCAGCCTTGGCGACATCCTCATCGCTGGCCTTGTCGCCCACCTGCTTGCGCGCCGTCTCCAGCACGTCGTCCACAATCTGCTGGTACTCCGGCATGCCCGCCGCGGCTGCGATCAGCGAAGGATTCGTCGTCGCATCGGTCGGCTTGTACTGCTTAATCGCATTGATGTCGCCGGTATCCGAGACCACCGTGGTCATCGACTTCAGCTGATCGAGAAGGTTCGCCATAACTGACTCCAGGTAAAGCAGCGTAGCGCCCGCGAAACCAGAGCGCCCAATATCTCTAGTATAGGACGCTCCTCAGATGAGCGTGGCGTCAACAATCCGCTGCGCGCCGTTCATCTCGCGAAACACGCATTCCACAGCATTTGGAAGGGGCACGGCTTCAGCCGTGCCATAAATGTCACTCACCGAAGCGCGGCTTTAGCCGCTGAAGGTCAGCTTGTCGCTCCGACCCTCTAAGGCACTACCTCTTCCGTCCCTCGATCAAACTTCCATATAGCTCAATCGTCTGCGCCGCAATCGACGTCCACGAAAACTTCTCCTCCGCGCGCCGCCGCCCGGCCTCGCCCATCCGCTTCGCCTTCTCCGGATCGTCCAGCAGCTCTGTAATCCGCGTCGCAAGATCGCGGCTGAACTGGTCCGGCGCCGTCGGAAATCCCGTCGCATCATCCGCCGCGAACGGCACCAGGTAGCCGGTATCGCCGTCCACCACCACCTCCAGGATCCCGCCTGTCGCAGACGCCACCACCGGCGCGCGGCACGCCATCGCCTCCAGATTGATGATCCCAAACGGCTCATACACGCTGGGGCAGCAGAACACCGCGCAGTGCGAGTAGAGCTCGATCGCCTCTTCCTTCGTCACCATCTGCTCGATCCACACGATGTTGTGGCCCACGCCTGCCGGATCGCCCGTCGCAATCGCGTGTCCCGGCGGGTTCTGCACGCCGTCCGACTCGACCGCGACCATCGCCGCCTGGCTTCCCGGCGTCCGCTTCCGCACCGTCTCCACCTTCGCGCGCATCTCCGCCGCAATCTCCGGGGTGTCCGGAGCCCCCGCGCAAAGGACCACCTGCGTGCCCGGCGGCAGATACTTGATCGCGTCTACCAGATGCGTCACACCCTTCTGCCGCGTGATGCGCCCCACGAACAGCACGTACGGCCGCATGGGATCAACGCCGTACTTGATCAGCGCCTCCTGATGCGGTGTGTACTGATACTGATCCAGATCAATGCCGTTGTAGATGACGTGAATCTTCTTCGCATCCACATCCGGATACGCCCGCTCAATGTCCGCCTTCGTCCCATGCGAGACAGCGACAATCGCGTCCGCATCCAGAATTGCCGTGCGCTCCATCCACGAGCTCAGCGCATAGCCGGTGCCCAGCTGCTCGGCCTTCCACGCGCGCAACGGTTCAAGCGAATGCGTCGTGAGCACAAACGGAATTCCATACAGCTTCTTCGCCAGAAATCCCGCCATCGACACGTACCACGTGTGCGTATGGATCACATCCAGCTTCTCGAGATGAAGCTGCTCCAGCAGATTCAGCGATAACGCCTCGAGCGCTCCCTTGAACTTCGCACTCGTCCCGTTGGTGATTGCATCCCACGGCTTCTCGAAGTGCACCTCGAGGTTCGGATTGTCCGGCTCTACATGCCCCGGTTCGCGCGCATCCGGCTGCTCCGGTGGCTCGCCCCACGCATGCACCTCCACCTCAATCGACTTCGCCATCTCGCGCGACAGATACTCCACATGCACGCCTGCGCCGCCGTACACATACGGCGGATACTCGCGGGTCATCAGGCCCACACGCATCGGCTCCGCTCCTTCTCACAACAGCCCAATCAATGAACGAGCATACATCCGCTCAGCGGCCGCAGCCTGGACCGGAGACGTTCTATCCAACGAACCTTTCACAATCCGAAAACGATAATGTCCGCTCGATTCAGCGGCGGACCTCTGCCACCTGCGTGCCGAGGACAGCCTGCAACTGCGCCTGAATCTCATCTTCAACCTGCGACCACACGCGGGGATCGCATCCGATCGCATTGTGCGTGCTCAGGAAGTAACGGTCGAACCATGGATAGGATCGGCATCCGGGCGGCTGCTTCGCATACTCGAACTCATATCCTCCGGTGATGCGGGTCCGGCTCGGATCTTCGGTGCGGAGCGCGTGACATCCGTGCGCAACCCCTCGCGTCTGATAGAAGAACGTTGCCTGCGCCACATTGGCCGGGATCACGCAGTCGTGTCCCCATCCTTTGTTGATGCTGTCGACCTGGATCGTCAGCAGGACGGGAATGCCTCGCCGGTTCAGCTCGTCGGCGAGCTTGATAACCGCTGACCCACCCCAGCTGTGACCGAACAAAATGATGCGCGCATTTTGCTTCTCCGCCGCAGATAGATGTCCATCCCCGTTCGTATCCAGCCATCCGATCAGCTGCTTCAGAGCGAGTGCCCGTTGGCTGTTCTCAAACACCACCGCATGGACGGCCGGCAGCTTCTGCTGCGACAGCCGCTGAACGATCTGCACCTCGGGATGCCGGTGGTCGTCCTTGTTGACGAACCCGCCAACGAAACCAAGGACTATCGCTGTGGGATGAACCGAATCCTGTGAAGCTGCCTGAGGCGCCTGAGCGGATGCCGAGGGCGCAGCCGCCGCCAGAAGCAGAACCCATCCAGCGACTGAGACAAGACCTAACCGGCCGCTGCGCTGGATGCATCTACCGCGAGCGTTTTGGTGATCGTTGTTCATTGCTCCGAAACCTCGAAGAACAGCAGACCAGTGGCCGGGGCGTTGTGGAAGTCCCCAATCTGGTGACTCGAACGGCGCAAGGCTGCCGCTTAGCTTGCCTCAGATCAGGCCGGTCGACTGCGCCTGCTCGTGCGCGTGATAGCTCGAGCGTACCAGCGGACCCGACTCGACATGCCGGAAGCCCATCTGCATCGCCTCATGCTTCAGAAACGCGAACTCATCCGGCGTGTAGTACCGCGCCATCGGCAGATGATCGCGCGACGGCCGCAGATACTGCCCAATCGTCAGGATGTCGACCTTTCGATCCGCCAAATCTCTAAACACCGAAATCAGCTCGTGCATCTCCTCGCCCATCCCGACGATGATGCCGGTCTTCGTCACAATCGGACCATCGGCGTGTGCGGTGGATTCGATCTTCGCCGCCTCGAGGAACCGCAGCGACCGCTCATACCGCCCGCCCGACTTCGCCACGCGGTACAGCCGGGGCACGGTCTCGATGTTGTGATTCAGCACCTCAGGCCGCGCGTCGACCACCATCCTGCGCGCCTCATCGACACCCTGAAAGTCCGGCGTCAGCACCTCGACCTGGCACCCTGGAGCCTGCCGCCGAATCTCGCGAATCACATCCACGAACGCCAGCGCCGCGCCCAGATTGTCGTCATCGCGATTCACGCTCGTGATCACCGCATGCTTCAGTCCCAGCGAAGCGACCGCATAGGCCACGCGCTCCGGCTCCGAATGATCAATCGGCTCCGGCCTGCCCTTCGGCACAGCGCAGAACCCGCAGCGCCGCGTGCACAGGTTGCCGAGCATCATGAACGTCGCGGTCTTGTGGTTCCAGCACTCGCCGATGTTCGGGCAGTGCGCGCTCTCGCACACCGTATGCAGATTCAGATCGCGCGCCAGCTTCTTCAGCGAGTGAAAGGTCTCGCCCATCGGCGCCCGCGCCTTCAGCCATGCGGGCTTCGCCGTCGGTCGTCTCGGCGACAGATCAATCTGCACCAGCGCATCGCCCGTCGCGAGTTGTCCCATCGCAGCCATGTCGTCTCTCGATTGTAGAACCTTCCGATCTGCCCCTGCGCACTCGCCACACATCCTGCCCGCGAACCATCTGCATCTGTCTTAGGGCACAGCAGCAGACACGGCC
>DASYBN010000519.1:0-10402 GCA_036500785.1 Acidobacteriaceae bacterium | reverse complement strand
GAAGGAGTCGAATGAGTGCACGTGGAGCGATGCGCGGGGAGAGGATCGCGTGTATGTGGCGGTGAGGCCGGGGGCGGAGTTTGGGGCGATTCGGGCTCGGATTGTGAAGGCGGGTGGGCACCCGGCGGCGGTCGCGGGGGTGGGGGAGGATGCGTTCTTTGTGGCGTCGGAGGAGTCGACCACGGCGCTGTATGTGCTCGGCAAAGGGCACCTGGTGCTGGTGACGGTGAACCTGCCGGATGGGACGCAGCAGAGTAATGAGGCGGCGGAGAAGGTGCTCGTGGGGGAGATTTTGGCGAAGCTGTGAGGGGGTGGGGGTGGTTTCGGCGGTGTTGGTGAAGGGTGGGGAGGGCGAAGGCAGAAGCAGATCCCCTGCGGGGATGACAGACAAAAAGGCAAGGGCAAATACAAAGGCAAAGGCCAATACGGGGATCCTTCGGCTTCGCGTCACGTTGTGACGCTTCGCTCAGGATGACAGTCGTGGTGGGGCCGAGCTGCTTGCTCAGGATGACAGTCGGGGGCGAGCTGCTTCGCTCAGGGGCAAAGGCTGCGTTGCTCCGGGGCTGTGGGGTTACTTTGGCTGGAGGGCTTTTTTGAGGTGTCTGGCGCAGTTGTTGGCCCAGCCTTCGTAGATGTAGCCGTCGGCGAGGCCCTGGTCCACGCGGGCGAATTTGCAGGCGAAGACTACGTTGCCGGTGTGAACGTCCTGGATGGAGATGTTTCCTCCGCCGCGAGTGTTCAGGACCATGCTGGTGAGCCAGCCGGGTTTCTTCATGCGCGCGGCGCCGGAGAGGACGAAGTCCGCTTGCGCGCCGTCCTTCACGACGACGACGGGGACTTTCCTTTTGACGATTGCTTCGGAGAGAAACTGCTCGAAGCCGCCCATCGGCTCGAGGAAGAGCTTTGCTCCGGGGGCGAATGGGGCGGCGGACGGCGCGGCGGGGACGGTGGGCGCGGTCGCGGATGTTGGGGTCGGGGCGGTGGCGTCGGGAGAAGTCGTGAGGGCTGCGGGCGAGGGCGACGGTGTCGCCGGTTGAGCTGCGGGTTCGGGCTGAGGAGAGTCGGCTGTGGGCGTGGTTTGCTGAGCCGGGGCCGCCGGCGGGGTCGGCGCGGTCCCCTGAGGCGGGGATGTTTGCGCGAGCGATGTGGAACTCAACAGAAGGAGCACCGCGAGAAGGCTTTCGGGAGCTTTCATGTGCACCTCGCAACTACGAATCGGCGGAAGACTACGCCAAGGGAGGCGGCGGCACAACACAACTTCCGGGGCAACGCGCCCGGTGAGCGGCCGCTCGAAGGGTGGGCGGTGCAGTTCGGGCGGGCGCTCTTTCCGGAGGCGTTCTCCGCAGGCGATTCGCGCGAGTCCCGGCAGGCAGGGACGCTCTGGGGCCGGGTACCGTGCGCAAATTCCAGGATTTAATGTTCGCCGCCCGACGCATGGACGCCTGTTCCGCGAGGGTGAGGAAATCATGTTCCCTCGGTATGCAAGTACTTGCATAGATTGGACTTGCGCGGCAGAATTTGTTTGACAGTTTTCGGCTATCAGGCCTATATCTTCCACACGGCTTCCCCCTAACCGAATCTTCCTCTGTGGAGTTCTCCATGGCAATTCATCGTCTACTCGTCTCTATTCCGGCCGCGGCGCTTGCGCTTTGCGTCGTAGTCGGGGCTCCGTCGGCTCGCGCCGAAACTGTTACCTGGGCCGCCTGGAGCGCCGGAGTTTCCGGCAGCCCCGGATCGGCCACCGGCACCATCGGGGCCAATGCGGTCACCTACTCTGGTCAGACCTCCGGTCTGCTCCTTGACTACCCAAGCTGGAATCCGTCGAGCAGCTATACCGGCGGACCTGTCGGCAACGCACCGCCCGCCGCGAACAACTCCGTCATGATCGAGGGCGGAACCACGGATACGGAGACGATCACATTCGCTACTCCGATCGTGGATCCCGTGATGGCGATCTGGAGCTTAGGCCAGAGTGGCGATCCGACGTACTTCGACTTCAACAGCGAGCCTTTCACCATCGTGGCCGGCGGACCCTCCAGCGAATATGGTGGGTCGACGATTACGACGTCCGGCAGTGACGGTGTAGTGGGTGTCGAAGGCAACGGCGTGATTCAGTTCGACGGTACGTATTCGTCGATCACGTTCACGACTCCGAGCTACGAGTACTACTACGCGTTCACGGTTGGCTCGGTGGCGACGCCTGAGCCCGGCAGCCTGGCGCTGCTCGGCACGGGTCTGATGGCGCTCGCGGGGCTGCGGCGCAAGTTGTCAATGCGCGGCTAATCGCTTCGAAGCTTCATTGGTGGCCTCTGTTCATCCTGCGGTGTCATCGCATGGTGGATGGAGGCCTGATTTGTTGGTGAGGGTGGGCGGGTTGGATTGCGTTCAGATTCTGTGCAGGGAATTTGAGCTTGGCGGCGTCTAACCACTCATGACTCGAACCCTCGTGCTTCCTGCGGCGCTTCTCCTCGCCGGTGTCGCGCATGCGCAAGCTCCGTGCAGCGTGCTGACTCCTGATCAGATCAAGGCTGTTGTCAACGAGCCAGTGAACCCCGGGCAGCCCGGCGGATCGAAAGAGGCGCCCGACTGTACGTGGAAGAGCGCCAAGGGCGAAGACCGCGTTTATGTGAGGCTGACCTCGCGGGACAACTTCAACGTGACTCGCGCGCAGATGCAGAACACGGGGCGGCTGGCGAACGCCAGCGGCGTCGGCGAGGATGCGTTCTTTGTAACTTCGGCGGCGGGGAGTACGGCGTATCTCTACACGATCGGCAAGCGCCACCTGCTGCTGTTGACGGTGAACGTCCCCAATGGAACGCGGCAGGACAACGAAGCTGCGGAAAAGGCTTTGGCGAACGAGATCCTGCCGAAGATGTAAGTGCGGATTTCGATTGAGAGAAGGCCGGCCGATTCGAGGCGAGAAGAGAAGAGCCGCCTGGATAGGGGCGGCTCCATCCCGCTATCCGGGCTTTTTAACGGCGCATGCGAGATACGAAATAGAGGATCAGCGAGAGCAGGATGCTGAGCACGATACTTGTGCCCAGGGGAAACCAGACCTGCACGTTGCGGCCCCGCCAGGTGAGGTCGCCGGGCATGTGTCCGGGATGCAGGCCGATGCGGTGGAGACCGAGGACAATGATTCCTGCTGCGACGAGCAGCAGACCGAGACCGATGAGCAGTCGTCCCATGGGTGATTAGACTGCGACGCGGTGGTGAAGGATGGCGTGCTGGTAGAGGGTCAGATTGCGGGAGTGGTACCTCAGGGGCTAAAGCCCAGTCTTCTGCCAGAGCTTTACGGCACGGCTGAAGCCGTGCCCTTAACGAGCGGCATGCTTCGGCTTCGCGCAGGACAGGCTCTGAAGCCGTGCCCTTAAGAAGAAATTTGCGCCGGCATGAGGAACGCGTGGCAAGTGAATTGCAGTGTGCGCCGCTGCTGGTCTAGGATGTAGCTCTCTCCTCAAGAACGTCGGCCGGAGCCGGCTCCTGCACCCAAAATCAAAAATTCAGGGGTTGGCTATGAGCCCGTCTCTTCGTCTCTTCGTGCCTCAGGTTGCAAGCTCGGCGCTGAGGTTTGCGATTGGTTCTGTTGTGCTCGCCAGCGCGATGTTGGCGAGCGGACAGGATATTCCGATCGGCGCAACCTACGTGTGCAGCGGCGCGCGGCTGTTTGTTGAGAACTGCAATGCGAGGGATACGTCCGACAGCTCGACGTGCATGGTCGGCCATCCGGACACGGTTCTGGCCAACGGGATGATGAAGTACACGTACGAGACGCGCGGCAATTTGAAGAAGCTGCTGCCGACGTGCACGCAGCCGAGCGCGAAACAGCTTGCGGCGGCGAAGGCGTTTCAGGACAAGCAGCAGGCGACGTACAACGCGAACGAAGCGAAGGCGAATCAGCAGCTGCAAGCGATCGAACAGCAGAACGCTGCGGCGTACAGTGGACAGCCGCAGAAGCCGAAGTCCGCGGATGAGCGCGCGATGAATCGCTGCATTACGTCGGGGCGATTGCCGGCATCGTGTACGGGAAATGCGCTGCTGAGTGGATTCACGTCGATGATTGGGCAGGCGACGCAGATGCTTGGCGTGAGCGCGGGGGAGACGAAGCCGCAGGCAGGGCCGACGATGGCGGGCGTGTTTGTCGGCGCGGGGAGTTGGCGGCTGGATTTTATTGATGGCGGTGTGCTGGTGAACTGCGCGGGGCTTTCGCCGAACCAGGAGAGTTACAGGCTGGAGTTCGCGAATGGACATGCGGAGCTGATCATCGCGACGACGCCGAAGCCGCTGGTGCTGGCGGTGCATGCGGATGGAACGATTACAGGGCCGGGGCCGGTGACGATCAATGGCGTTGTGGCGACGGGTATGGCTGGTGGTGGATCAACGCCGGGGCATACGGAGACGCATACGACATCAACGACGGAGCGGATCAATCAGAATCAGATTGGGGCGTACTCGGGCGACCAGTTGAGTTATGCGGGCGGCGGAACGTATGACGCGACGCATACGACGACGACGAACACGTATGTTCCGGGGACGACGGCGCCGTCGTATGCGACGTTTTCGCCGCGGAGGGCGACGTGTCCGGCGCTAAATTTGTCGACGAAGGGCGCGAGTGTCGGCGTGCAGACGATGCAGACGGATCTGCTGAAGACGATGTTCGGCGGCAGCAAGGGGCCGCCGACGCCTCCGGGGATTCGCATGCAGGGAATTTTTGCGGCGTCGACGGGGTTCAGCGTGCAGTTCTTTCCTGAGTCGGCGGTGTTGGGATGCGGGCCGGATGCGGCGCGGGCGTATCCGTACAGTGTGACGGCGGGTGCTGGCGGAGCGGTGATCAAGATTGCGGCGCCGGATCATCCGCTGGAACTGACGCTGCGGCATGATGGAACGCTCGATCCCGGTGGTACCGAAACGTACCAGGTGCATGGGCGTGTGATCACGGGACAGAATGACAACGACGACTTCACGTTTGCGCCGATGGAGCAGAGTTGCGAGCTGGCGGTGATGACGCCGAGCGCGACGATTCCGGCGAGCGGAGGAAGCGCGGCGACGATGGAGCGTACGGCTGGGGCGGGGCCAGCGACTACGGCAGACCTGGCAACGCTGTCGACGGCGCAGCATGCGCTGGGCAATGCGACACTCGCGATTACGTCCGGGCTGGCGACGCAGGCTGGCGCGCCGAATCCGCTGGCGTCGCATCCGTACACGCTGCTTCGTGACAGCGTGGCGAATATTGTGACGAAGGCCGGTGTGGCGATTCCTGCGGGATCGAATCCGTATAAGGTGCTGGGGATTGCGTGCGGGAATCGGAGCCCGGATTGCCAGAAGATTATCGAGGCGGTGAAGGCGAGTGCAGTGTCGGCGGCGCGTGCGGATGCAAATGGCAGCGCGACGATGCCGGCGGTTGCGCCGGGAACGTACTATCTGATGATTTCGGCGCGGTACAACAACCAGGCGCTGGCGTGGGACCATGCGGTGCAGTTGAAGCCGGGGGCGAACTCGATGGTGCTGACCGTGCAGAATGCGACGCCGGTGCAGTAGGTCGGGCTACTCTTCGCTGGGGTCCGGGTGCTGGGCGGTGAAGGCGGAGCAGCAGGGCTTCATGACGGGCGCGAACTCCATGTACTCGACGCGGGTCTGGTCGGGGTCGAAGAGGTTGAGCTGGACCTTGCCGTCTTTACCGGCCTGGATGGCGGTGCATTGCTTGTCGTCGCAACCGTTGAGTTGGAGATCGTGCAGGACGGTCTGCATGCGCTCGACGCCGAGGGAGAAGTGATCGCTCATGCCGAAGCCGTGCTTGTCGGGCGTCTGGGCGGGCATCATCATGTACTCGATCCAGTCGGTACCGTTGGGTACCTGCATGCTGACCCAGTCGACGTTGCCGGGGTGCATGGTGCCGTACCAGTACGGGCGGAAGCCGAGGATCTCTTTCCAGAAGGCGTCTTCGCGGGCGCGGTCGTGGACGATGAAGCCGATGTGGATGATGTGATGGCTGGGAGCGCGGGTGGAGAGCGGCGTGTCGCGCGCGAGGGCGGCTTCGGGGAGTGGGGAATCTTTGGAGACGAAGATGACGAGGTTGCCTTCGGGGTCGCGGACTTCGATGAGACCTGGGTCGGGGGCCTGGACTTGCAGGCCTTTGGTTTCGAGATAGCGCTTCATTGCGGGGAGGTCGCTGACGGTGAAGCCGAGGGACGCCATGTAGGATTGGCCGTCGCGTGAAGGCGAGGGCATGACCTCGATCCACTGATGTTTGTTGATCGGGAAGATCATCTCGTTGCCGTTGTGCTTCTCGGTGTAGCCCATGGTGGCGCCGTAGAAGCGCTGGGCGGCGGGAGCGTCGTCGGTGTAGACGCGCATGAAGGCGATGCCGGTGATGGCGGGGCGCTGCTGCGCGGCTAGAGGCAAGGTGACAAGGAGGAGTGCGGCAAGAATCGAGCGTCGCATTTGCTCGAAAGTCTACGCAGAGAAGACTTCGGGGTCAAAACTGCTGGTTGAGCGAATCGCTGTGAATCTACGGTGCTTGCGGAGGGGGACCGGCGACGAGTTCGGCTACGCGCTCCATGCTCGGCTGCGTGGCTCTGATCACGCCGTAGCGGGGGCTGTCGAGATCGAGGGTCATCGCCATGACCAGCGCGATCACCAGAGGAAGCGCGATCCGCAGGCCGGTGGATCGCGAGTTCACCCGGACGCCGACAACCGCCATCGCCGCAAAGCCGAGCAGCAGAAGCATCACCCAGGCCATGACCGGGATGCGGTTTTCGAAGGCGGCTGTCCGTGATTCGCTAAGGTCGATTGCCTGGTTGAGGGTGGTGAGAAACAGGGCGCTGAGTGCATCGCGGTGGTCGGCCGCGTAGCTGCTGGCGATGGCCCAGAGGCGGGCCTCCAGCGCGTTGGATGCTACGAGGCTGGCTTGCATCCGGTCTGCAGCGTTGCCGGAGGCGAGAAACTCGATGCGCGCGGGGACGTACTGGCGGAGCAATTGTTGCTCCTCGGTGCGGGTGGGCTCGGGGAGGATTGCGGTGCGGAGCCAGGTGGTGCCGATGGCGTTGGCTTCGGAGATGATGAGGTCCTTGCGCAGCTCATAGCGGCTGACGGCCATGGAGAAGGTGAAGCCGAGCAGCAGAGCAAGCAGTGTCAGGGAAGCGCCTTCGACGGTCTTCAGGAGGTCGGCTTCCTGATCCTTCTGCGGGACGCGATGCATGATCCATGAACCGAGCCAAAGGCCCAGCCAGAGGATGGCGAATGCAATGAAGAGGAACACTGCGGGTCGCATGTTCACCATGGCCGAAGTCTATCGTGGTTTGGCTGCGGTCGAGAGCGATTTTGGGTTGGCGTGGGTGCGAGTGCGATTCGCGTTGCGAGATTCTGGGGGCGCGATGTCTCGCGGTTCTTCACGAATAAAGGGAAGATGATGCGGCCCGTGCAGCGTGTGAACGTGGACTTCGCGGCGGAGATGCTGGAAGAGCTGGACCGCGAGGCGGTCGAGTTGAATGTCAGCCGTCAGGCGGTGATCAAGTCGCTGTTGCGGCAGGCGCTCGATCAGCATTATGTGGCTGTGGCGAGCAGGGCGAAACTGGAGTAGTGTTCCACCCGACTCATGTGCGAAGAGCGCGCATGAATGGGGCACCCGCGAAACAGCCAAACGATCAAGGGTAGCCCGTTCATCTCTGCGGCAGAAGCATCATCCGAGATCTCTCCACGGCCTCACCAAATTGCATAGCGACCGCTGTTGAGGTTATTGAATCAACTTCCGGTTGAGGCAATCCGAGGATCCGAGCTATAGATTGGCGAAAGAACCTTCGATACTCTTCGGGCGATACTAGGCTTGCGTTATAAGAAGAAAGCATTGAAGGCAGGGCCTCACGCAGCTTCTCCTTAAAAAGCGACACCATTGGCTCGTTCATCTTCCATTGATAGAGCAGTTGCTCATATCCACCGTCCAAGAGACTTGTCAGCCGGTCCTTTGGCTCATCGAGAATCTCGGGGAGGACCGACATGGAAACCAGAAAGCAGAGATATGCGAGGACATACCACGACGCTAGGCTTGATCCTATTGTTCGGCCTGGTCCGAGTGTGGAGCAATCGAATAGCTCGTGAAATCGCTTTTCCGAAAAGTCTTCCGAGACTCTGATGGCAGCTCTCGCAACCCGGGTCTCTGGAAGATTTGCCAGAGTGCCGTATTTCTTCTGATCGGGACTTTTAGGCTTGAAGAGTCCCCGCATGGTGGCGCTGACCTCCGGACTATGTTCACCAGTAATCCTATTCGACAAAACCGCAAAGGCCGCCCGGGTGGGCGGCCTTTTGTTGTTGCGTTTGCGCGGAGCGCGTCGGCTGCAGGCAATGCTAGTCGCCGGCGACGAGGTCTTCTTCCTTCGCGGGTGCAGGAGCAGCGACCGGCTTGATTTCGCCGAGCGAGACGAAGCCGGCGATCTCGGGTTCTTTGAGGATTTCTTTGCGGTAGAGCTTGGCCATCTTGGCGTTCTCGGCGTCCTGCTTGATCTTCGCGTCGCGGGCGCGGATTTTTTCTTCGCGCGCGTTCTTGGCGATGCCGGACTTCTCGAACGTGTCGTTGGCGGCGGAGTTGACGTGCTCTTCGTTGAGAACCAGGTCGTACTTGTCCTGCTTCTCGAGACCGACCTTCTTGCCGCCGGCGAAGATCTCGTGACGTCCGTGCTCCTCGTACCACTTGGTGAGGGTGGAGGTCATGTGCATCTTCTCGATGATGTTGCGCCAGCCGACGCCGGTGTTGTACGCGCAGAAGGAGATCTCGCCATCCTGCGTGGCGTAGGGGATGATGCACTGTTCGGTGCGGCGGAAGTCGTAGTTGAAGAGGTCCTGGAACCACATGCCGGCGATGAAGAGGAAGTTCCAGCGGTCCTTGCGGCGCTTCTCGATATCGTCGATGGTGCGGTCGGCGGTGACTTTGCCGTAGTTGCGGCCGGTGGCGCCGAAGCACTTATCGAATTTTTCGAGCAGCGAGAAGATGCTGAAGTGAGTGGGAGCGTTCTTGGGCTCGTAGTTGCGGATGAGCGCGAGGGCGGCGCCGATGACAGTGAGGACCTTGCCGCGCGACGCGTCGTTCACCTTGGCGATGTCTTTCGCCAGGCGATCAGCATTCAAGAATGCGGTGACCGGAGCGGCTTCCTTGGTTTCCTTGTCGATCATGAGCGCCATGCCGATGCCGCAGTTGGGGTGGCAACCGCAGGAGAGCTGGCCCCAGTCGTGCTCGGGACCGTGGACGAGGTCGGCCCAGTCGGAGAAGGTGGACATGAAGCTGATGGGGAACCAGTCGCGCGTGGACTCGCCGAGACCGGTCTGCTCGCGGATGTCGTGCGCGAGATGCGAGAGAGTGTAGCGCTGTGCCGCGCGGCGCTCGTCGGAGACGGCTTCGTCGCGGCCTGTGAAGGAGACCGGCTGGAAGGAGAGGAAGTTGATCTTCTTCGGGTTGTCGAGCGCGAACTGGATGATGCGGCCGACCTGCTCGTTGTTGATCCCGTTGACGATGGTTGTGACGGGGACGATGTCGACGCCGGCCTCGTGCAGGTTGTGGATGGCCTGGAGCTTCACGTCGAACGCGTTGCCGACCTTGCGGTGCGAGTTGGCAGCGTTGCCGATGCCGTCGAACTGCAGGTAGGCGTAGCGGAGACCGGCCTCAGCGGCGGCCTTGGCGAACTCCTTGGACTTGGCGAACTCGATGCCGTTGGTCGCGGCCTGCACGGAGTTGTAACCAACCTTGCGGGCGTAGGAGACGGCGTCGAGGAAGTAGGGCGAGAGCGTGGGCTCGCCGCCGGAGAACTGCACGGACATCTGACGGCGCGGCTTGATCTGCACCGCGTTGTCGAGCATGGTCTTGATCTCGTCCCAGGTGAGTTCGTGGACGAAGCCGACCTGGTTGGCGTCCATGAAGCAGGGATCGCACATCATGTTGCAGCGGTTGGTGAGGTCGATGGTGAGGACCGAACCGCGGCCGTGTGTGACGGTGGACGTTCCGTGGTTGTGCAGCTTCTCGTCGTTGTGGGCGCGGATGTCGCGGCCGGGGAAGACCTCTTCGAGGTGACGCATCATCGGCGGGTCGATGGACATGACGTCCTCGAAGTGGCCGTGAATCGGGCAGTCCTTCACCATCAGGATCTTGCCGTCGCGCTCGATGATCTGCGCCTTGATCTCGCCGACCTTCTCGTTGAGGAGGATCTCGTGCGGCAGCTTGCCGTCGATGATCTGCTGGCGGATCTCAGGGACGCACTTCGGGCAGAGGGAGTCGGTGGTGCGCGGCCAGCCGAGCGGCGGCTTCTCCTTCTGATAGCTCTTGAGAAGCGGCTTATCGCTCCACTTTGGCGTGAAGCTCTTGTTGGGGCTGATGGAGTTCAGCTTGTCAAAGACTACCCAGCTCGCGCGCGCTCCGAGC
>DASYBN010000518.1:0-4537 GCA_036500785.1 Acidobacteriaceae bacterium | reverse complement strand
CCGCGAACGCCGCGCGCGTGGTT
This sequence comes from Acidobacteriaceae bacterium, assembly GCA_036500785.1. Taxonomy (GTDB): domain Bacteria; phylum Acidobacteriota; class Terriglobia; order Terriglobales; family Acidobacteriaceae; genus Granulicella. The sequence continues at coordinate 4,514 of DASYBN010000518.1, read as the reverse complement.
TCGAGGTGACGCGCGCCCGACTGGTGCACGACGGTCAGCCCTGGAACCTGCCGCAGCAGTCCCGGCAGGATTCTCGGCAGCACGTCGTTGAACACCTGCGCGCCCTGGCTTCCGGCGGTAACCAGCAGACGCGGAGCGAGTGAACCCGACGGACCGATTGGTCTCGGCGGCAGCTCAAAGATCTCGCGCCGCACCGGAACTCCTGTGACCTCCGCGTTGCGAAAGAACTTTACGGTCTGCGCAAAGTTCACCGCTGCAGCGCTGACGCGCTTGCCCAGCAGCTTGTTCGTCATCCCCGGAACCGCGTTGGGCTCGTACGCCAGTGTTGGAATGCGCTTCAACAGCGCCGCGATCATGGCAGGGCCACTCGCATATCCGCCCACACCAACCACTACCTGCGGCCGGAAGTCACTCAGCAATCGCATGCAGTGCAGAACACCCAGCGGAAGGTCGCCGAGGGTCTTCAACCGCGTCTTCAGGCTGACGTTTTTTAGCTGGCCCGAACGGACAAGCTCCAGCCGAAATCCCGCCTCCGGCACGAGCTTCGTCTCGAGCCCGCGCGCGGTGCCGATGAACAGCACCTCTGCTCCGTGCTTGTCGCGCAGCTCGCGCCCGATCGCCAGCGCCGGTACCACGTGGCCGCCGGTACCTCCGCCGGCAATCATGACTCTTAGCGATCCGCTGACTCTCTGACTCGCTGACTCGCTGACTTGCTGCATCAATCGATCTCGCGCGTCACATTCAGCAGTACGCCCATGCATGCGAGCGTTACGAACACGCTCGTTCCGCCGGAGGAGATGAACGGCAGCGGAATGCCTTTTGTCGGCAGCAGCGCGATGACCACGCTCATGTTGAAGAACGCCTGCACGAGGATCGCGGTCGTAAGGCCGAACGCGAGGAAGCGTGCGAACGGATCGGTTGAGAGAAACGCCGCGCGCAGGCCGCGATAGCCAAGGATGCAGAACGCCGAGACGACGCAGATCGCGCCGATCAGTCCAAGCTCCTCACAGATATTGGCGAAGATGAAGTCGGTATGCGGCTCGGGAAGGAAGAAGAGCTTCTGCACGCCTTCCATCAGACCGCGGCCCTGAATGCCGCCGGTTCCGACTGCAATGAGCGACTGCATGATGTGGAAGCCCGCGCCTTTAGGATCGGCCTCAGGGTTCAGGAATGCCTTCATGCGCGCGGCGCGGAACGCCACATGGAACAGCATGTAGTAGAGCACCGGCGCTGCCGCTGCGAGTGCGAGGCCGATCCACTTCACCTGCAGGCCGGCGAGATACAGCATCAGCATCAGCACGGCAGCGCACACCATTGCCGTGCCGAGATCAGGTTCCTTGAGGATCAGGAGTATGTAGACCAGCGGCGGAATGACCGCGGGAAGGATGGTCTCTTTGACGTTGTCGATCGCGTGAATGCGCGTCTGCAGGAACCACGCGAGGAAGAAGACGATCACCGGCTTCGCGAGCTCGGAAGGCTGCAGCGATGCGGGGCCGAAGTGCAGCCAGCGATGCGCTCCGTTCATGCTCCCCCAGGCGAAGACGCCGAGCAGCATGAGCGCGGTGATGGCCATCATCGGGAAGATGAGCCGCGGGTTGTTGTAGCGGCGGTAGTCCACGCGCATCAGCCCGAAGAGCGCGACGATGCCCAGCGCGGCCCACGCTGCCTGCTTGGCCACGAACGCGTAGGGCGAGCCGAGCGTCGCCTTCGCCATCACGGCCGAGGCCGAGAAGACGCACACGAGCCCGAACAGCACCAGCAGAATCACCGTGCCAAACAACCACTTATCGACGCCGACGCGCTTTGCCATTCCCTGCCCTACTTGAGCGCATTCACCAGCTGCTTGAAGACGCGGCCGCGATGCTCGTAGTTCTCAAACTGGTCGAAGCTGGAGCACGCCGGCGCAAGCAGCACTACATCGCCAGCCTTCGCCTGAGTGTGTGCCCAGGCGACCGCCCGCTCCATCGTTCCAGCTCTCTCTATCTTCACGACGCCAGCGAGATGCGACTCGATCTTTTCCGCCGCCGAACCAATCGTGATAACCGCCTTCGCGCGCGCGCGGAGCAGCGGCGACAGCGTGCTATAGTCCGAGTCCTTGTCCTTGCCCCCGAGGATCAGCCAGATGCCGCCGGGAAAGGCTTCGATCGCTTTGGTCGTGGCGTCGACGTTCGTGGCTTTGGAGTCATTGAACCAGCGCACGCTGTGGAGTTCGCGCACGAACTCCAGGCGGTGCTCGACTGCGTGGAAGGCCGCGACGGCTTTGCGGATCAGGTAGGCCTCAACGCCGGCGAGGCGCGCTGCGCAGACTGCAGCGAGGACGTTCTCGACGTTGTGCGCGCCGGCGAGTGAGATCTCCGCGACGGGCATGATCGGCTCGGCTTCGCCGTTTTCCTTCGCGCGGAAGAAGATGCTCTCGCCGTGGACGAACGCGCCCTGCTTTACTTGGCGGCGCGGGCTGAACCAGTAGATTTGCGCCTTGGTATTCGCCGCGACCAGCTTCGTCGGCTCGTCTTCGGCGTTCAGGATGAGGAAGTCGTCGGCGGTCTGGTTCTCCGTGATGCGCGTCTTCGCGGCGGCGTAGGCTTCGAAGCTGCCGTGACGGTCGAGGTGGTCAGGCGTGATGTTCAGCACAAGAGCCAGGTGTGGCTTGAACGTCTTGATCGTCTCCAGCTGGAAGCTCGAGACCTCGAGCACGCTCCAGCTCTCTGGCGTGGCCTCGCTGACCATGTCGACGACTGGCCGGCCGATGTTGCCGCCGACCAGCGTCTGCCGTCCGCTCGCTTTGAGGATTTCGCCGATGAGGGTCGTCGTCGTGGTCTTGCCGTTCGACCCAGTGACTGCGACGATCTCGCCTTGAAGAAACTGCGCGCCGAGTTCCAGCTCGCCGATGATCGGGATTCCAATTGCGCGAACGGTGCTTAGCTCGGGCGTATTGGCTGGCACGCCCGGCGAGACGACGATCAGGTCCTGGCGGCGGAAGGTGAGCAGGCCATGGCTTCCGGTCTCGACCATAATGCCCGCGTCGAGCAGTGCGGGGAGCTCCGCAATCAATCCTGCTGGCCGAATATCGCTGACTGTGACCTGGGCTCCGCGCGTCTTGAGGAAGCGCGCCGCTGCGATGCCGCTCTTGCCTAGACCAACGACGAGTACACGCTTGTTCTTGAGTTCGATCATCACGTATTTCTTTCAATCCCAAATGGACTCAGGGCTCTTGCCTCGTCCGCGGAAAGTTGGAGCAAGAGGATCTTTCCGTCTACATCGAATCGTTGGAGCACCTCTGGCCTCTTCATTGACACAATCACAACATCGCCAAGACCCGTATTGTGGAATCTGCCTGCCAAAGCGAGAGGCCACCCGTCTCCAAATTTCCGATAGAGTCCCCTACTCCAAATCTCCCTTGGGACCTCGCCTTTGTAGACGAGACCCTTACGCGGGTACGTGTAGTTCTTGTAAGCAGAATGAATAATCAGAGGGTCGGTGGTTACCACGATTCGCGCGGGCCTCGTGTAAAGGTATAAACCAACGATTCCACTGACCAGCAGCACAACGAACAAAATGCTTCCGTAAGCGACCATCCGTTCATCCCTCTCGGAATTCACCTCAGCTTTAGCGTGGTGAGTGCAAACAGCGCGAAGACGAGCGCCAAAATCCAGAATCGCGCGATCACCTTGGACTCCGACCAGCCGCCGAGTTCGAAGTGATGATGCAGCGGCGCCATGCGGAAGATGCGCTTGCCGCCGCGCAGCTTGTAACTGCCGACCTGCAGCATCACGCTGACGGCCTCCAGGATGAAGACGCCGCCGATGAACGGCAGCAGAAGCTCCTGCTTGATGATGACCGCGACCGTCGCGATCGCGCCCCCGAGTGCGAGCGAGCCGACGTCGCCCATGAAGACCTCGGCCGGATGCGCGTTGTACCAGAGGAAACCAATGCTGGCGCCGACCATCGCTCCGCAGAAGACGGTGAGCTCGCTGACCGCGGGCATGCGTTGAAGCTCGAGGTAGTCTGCGAACACGACGTGGCCGCTGACGTAGGTGAGCACGGTGAGCGCGCCGGCGGCGATGATGGTGCAGCCGATGGCGAGGCCGTCAAGGCCGTCGGTGAGATTGACCGCGTTGCTCGAGAAGGTGATGACGAGCATCACGAAGATGACGAACGGGATGAATGCGAGCGCCCAAGCGTGCGGCACATGCAGGAGGCTGTCGATCATCAGATTCGGGCGGAAATGCTTGATGAAGGGCACCATCAAGCGCGTCGAATAAAATCCCTGGCCCTGCAGCACAATCAGTGCGACGGCGATCGTTCCGCTGACGATAAACTGCAAAACTAATTTTTGCACCGAGGTGAGGCCGAGGTTCCGCTTCATCGCGACCTTGGTGTAGTCGTCAGCGAAGCCGATGGCGCCGAACGCGATCGTCGCGAACATCACGAGCCAGACGAAGGGATTGGATAGATCGCTCCAGAGCAGTGTGGGAACGAGGATGGAGATGCAGATGAGCACGCCGCCCATTGTC
>DASYBN010000517.1:0-3446 GCA_036500785.1 Acidobacteriaceae bacterium | reverse complement strand
CCTCGACCTCGCTCCGGTGAGTACGAAGCGCAGATGCAACACCGATAACCGCGGTTGCTTGGTGCCTGCATGTCGAAACCGGCGGGCTAGCCCGGAATTCTCAAACCATCGAGTAGGCTTTTCGGATTTGTGGCGGCTGCGGCCCTGGTGTGGTCGAGGCGACGGGGCGTGGTCGCCCAAGCGATTTCGACAACAGTTGTGCCGCACCACTGGCTCAGCGGCGTTGTTGCTGTGGATGTGATCTGTGCGGTGTCTGGTTCGTATCAGGCTGCTGCGATGGACAATCGCACATGCGCCAGCGCGAACGCATCCTGGAATGGACAAGCCGATGCCATTGCCACCTTGATCCGCCGCACGCTGATACGCACCTGGGCACCGATCTTCAGCAGCTTAAGGCGGATGGTCCCGCAGGTGGCATCGGCGAACTGCGTGTAGGCCAGACCGATGCGACGCAGCGCGCACAACAGAACATACGCCATCGAAGCGAACCATAGCCGGAGCTGGTTGGCGCGCATCGTGGCGGCCGAGGTGCGGTCGGCGAACAGATCGAGCTGGCACTCTTTGATGCGGTTCTCCATCTCGCCGCGCGCGCAGTAGATCACCTCATAGAGGTGCTGTGCGCCAACCTCACTCGACTTGAGCGAGGTGACGACAAAGCGAGGGTTCGCATCGCCGCCGGTGACTTCCGCCTTGCCGACGACACGCCGGTCACGGCTCCAACTGTCGAGCGTTGACCACATGAAGTCTTTGAAGCGCCGTGCCGCCCGACCGGTCCGCAGGCTGTCCAGGCTCGCCAACACGAGTTCAGGTTTGATCGCCTGTTCCAGGCGTTCGTTGCGCGCCAGGCCGAACAGAAAGTCGACACGGTTTGCCTCGCACCATGCCATCAGCGCCTCGCGCGCGAAGCCAGAATCGCCGCGCAGCAGGATCCGGATCTTCGGCCAGCGGCGGCGGATCCGCGCCACGATCCGCGCGATCTCTTCGACTGCACCGGCCGAGGCGTCGATGTTGGACCGTCGCAGCTTGGCCGCCAGCAGATGGCGGCCGCAGAAGATGTAGAGCGGCAAGTAGCAGTGGCAATCGTAGTAGCCGTGGAAGAAGCGACCCTCCTGATTGCCATGCAGCGGATCGTCAGTGGCGTCGAGATCAAGGATGATTTGCGCCGGCGCACGTCGGTGCGCCTCCAGAAATACATCGACGAACAGCGCCTCGATCGCCGCCGCGTTGTGGCTCACCTTATGGTACCGCGTCGGCTCAGGCCGGCTCAGTTCAAGGCGGTTCAACGTCGACTTGCCGGCGAGTGGCGCGCAGTCCGCCCGCTTCGCCGCGAGCTTGCCAGCCAGAACCGCCAGCACCGGATCGTGCCGTAATTCGTCATGATCATTGAGGTCCTCGTAGCCGAGCGCGATGCCGACCACCCGCTGCAGCACCATCGTGCTGACCTCATGCTCGACCAGTGCAGGCATGCGCAAGTCGATGAAACATGCAGCGAACCGTTCAGTGAGCCGGATCACCCGATCTGTCTCGCCCAACAGCAACGCACCGGCATCCGACGTGATCGCCCCGCCATCAAACGACGCCACGACCTGATGCCCCTCCACGGGTGCAAATTCAAACATTGTCGGGTTACACTCTGTCGGCACTGGGGAGCTCCTCTGCTTCAGCAAAAGCCTTTGTTGCAGAAGAACTTTCGCCGATTCAGAGCCCCAGTGCAGCTACCCAGTTTGAGAATTCCGGGTTAGCTGTCTTATACGCCGGAGACTTTCTCGGTGCCGTCGCGATTCCCCCTTACAGCCTGCGGCTGGTCGAGCAGGCGGGGCGGTCAATCTCGCCGAGCAGATTCCTGCTCCTCTCGCTCGCACAGAATGCAGTGCTGTTTTGCATCGTCATTGCGCTGGGGCTGGTGCCGGCCCGCGCCGTGCAGATGATCATTCTTGCTGGGACCGTCACAGCTGAAGTCGACATCGAGGCGCCGACTTCAGCTGCCTGCCCGCAGGTCGCGCCGCCACTCGCATTTAATGCCTTAGGCTGCCGTGCGTCGGCGCGCGGAGCGCGGTGCCAACCGAAACACTTGTCCGCCGGGCGCCTGGAAATACTTGTGAGCCTTGTCGAAATATTCGAATGGCTCCATGCCGAGGCGGCCGAGCTTGCTGGCGACGGCCGGCTCGTCGTCGACCTCGAACTCGAGCCAGATCGCCTTTCGATGCTGCTCGGGCGTCAGAGCCTCGCGCGCGTCGACGTAGGACACGCCGATGCCGGACCCGTCGGAAAACGTGAAGATCTCCACGTCCGGTCGTGGTGACTTGACGGTTCCCTCGAGCACGCCCTCGTACAGCGCGCGGGTCTCCTTCTTCAGGGTGTTGGCGACGGTCAGATGATGATTATGTCCAATTTGCGACATCGTGTCCTCCATTCGGTGGGTTCGTCGACGGAAGCACTGTTTTGTGGGGTGCTTCGCCTCTTTGACGGGCGACGATCGAAATGGCGGACATGTTTTGACGGTTATGCGCGTCCCCTGCGATTGGTCTTGTCGGCGGCATTGACGCCCGGCTCCCAAAACTCCCCAGCCTCGCGAGGGCCGTTCGCCACCTCACAAGATGCGAGCCGTTGCTCGAAGAAGCGGCGCTCCATCGGATTGCGCGCTTTGGTGAGTGCTTGTCGAAAGTACTCGCAGGCGCGTGCGTAATCGTTCCGGCGAAGCTCAAGCTCACCGAGAGCGGCGGGATAGAACGGATAGTCCATGAGCCGATCGAGATTCGGCAGTGCCTTGATCGCTTCAAGCCCCCGTTCCGGCCCATCCCGCTGCGCAATCGCAATCGCGCGGTTCAGCTCGACAATCGGCGAGGGATTGATCCGCACCAATGAATCGTAGAGCGATATGATCGTATTCCAGTCCGTGTCGTCTGCTCCCCGCGCCATGGCATGGACCGAGGCCATGGCGGCCTCGATGTGGTACGTACTTAGTTCGAAATCGCAGGCCGAGAGCTCTAACAGCCGCATGCCCTCAGCGAGGCGTGTTCGGTTCCAGAGTTTGCGGTCCTGGTGATGCAGCGCAATCAGGTTGCCAGATGAGTCGATCCGCGCGGGCAGCCGTGCAGCCGTGAGCGTCATCAGCGCAGCTAGTGCATGGGTGGTTGGGGTTTTGCCGAGCGAATGCTGAAGCAACACGGCCGTCAGCCGGATTGCCTCGTTGCACAAATCCGCACGAACGGACGTGTCGGTCGATGCGCCATGGTAGCCTTCGTTGAAGAGCAGGTAGAGTGCACGCTGCACGGCCGGCAACCGATCAGAGAAGTCAGCAGGAATACCCGTGTCAAACAAGCGCTTGGATTCGGCGAGCACTTTCTTGCCGCGGACGATGCGCTTCTCGACTGCCGCATGGCCGCTCATGAACGCGCTCGCGATCTCGTCAATGCTAAAACTGCAGAGGATGTTGAGAATTAGCG
>DASYBN010000516.1:0-3665 GCA_036500785.1 Acidobacteriaceae bacterium | reverse complement strand
ATTGATCCACGCCGGCGCGCCGAACTTGTGCGTGTTGGGCTCGAGGTTGTCGAGGATGCGGACGCGCCAGCCTTCGCGGAGGAGGAGGTCGACGATGTGCGAGCCGATGAGGCCGGCGCCTCCGGTGACGAGCGCGCGCTTGTGATGAGCAGCCATGGGTCGATGGTATTCGATGGCCGGTGATGGTACCGCTGCAGGCTTGAGCGCGGTCATCAAGGAACGATGAATTTCGCTTTCGCGCAAAGTTGCGATTGGTATGGACTGTGTATCCACAGCTCCTGGTAGCGAGATTTATCAAACCGTTGCGATCTCTTCACATTTCGTGGCTAGGCTCACTCCGCGTAGGCCCCCGACCAAGCTTACAGAGGAGGATGCATGCAGAAGCCGATTGCGAGTGGACTCGCCACGCTACTTGTGGCTGGACAGATTGTGGGATCGGGCGTTGCGGATGCGCAGCGCTACAGTGATACCGCGACCCCGATCAAACACCTCGTTGTGATTTTCCAGGAGAACGTTTCGTTTGATCACTACTTCGGGACGTACCCGAACGCGCTGAATGTAAAGGGTGAGCCGAAGTTTGTGGCCGCGGCGGGAACGCCGTCGGTGAACGGCTTCACGGATGGGTTGCTGTACGCCAATCCGAACTTCCTGAACAAGACGCTGAACGGCGCGGGCGCATCGAATCCGTTTCGGCTGGACCGCTCCGAGGCGGCGACGGCGGACCAGGACCACGACTACACGCCGGAGCAGCAGGCGTTTGACGGCGGCCTGATGGATGGCTTCCCGAAGTACACCGGAACGCCGGGACCTCCGCCGGCGAGCCAGACGACCCCCGGGCTGGTGATGGGCTACTACGACGGAAACACGGTAACGGCGATGTGGAACTACGCGCAGCACTTCGCGATGAACGATAACTCGTTCGACACGAACTTTGGACCTTCGACGCCGGGCGCGATCAATCTGGTCTCCGGCCAGACGGGCGGCGTGGATGACGCGATCAGCGCGGGCAGCAATGTGGTTAACGACGGCGGCAGCGGACTGACGCTGGTGAGCGACGAGGACCCGATCGGCGATGTGTGCTCCAGTGCGTCGGCCGTGCACTTCAGCGGACAGAACATCGGCGACCTGCTGAACAGCAAGGGCGTGACGTGGGGCTTCTTCGAGGGCGGCTTCGACCTGCAGACGGTGAATGCGAACGGAACGACGGGCTGCAACCGCTCGACGACTTCGACCATCACCAACACGAAGAAGGCCGACTACATTCCACATCATCAGCCGTTCCAGTACTACACGTCGACGCGCAACCCGCAGCACACGCGGCCGACATCGGTGCAGATGATCGGCTATTCGGGCGATGCGGCGAACCATCAGTACGACATCAACGACTTCTACGCGGCGGTCTCGGCGGGCAACTTCCCCGAGGTGAGCTTCCTGAAGGCGCCGGGCTATCAGGATGGGCACGCGGGCTACTCGGATCCACTGGATGAGCAGACGTTCATCACTCACGTGATCAACTTCCTCGAGAAGCAGAAGGACTGGTCGAGCACGGCGGTGATTATCGCCTATGACGACTCGGACGGATGGTATGACCACCAGATGGGCCCGATCATCAACCAGTCGTCGACGTCGCAGGACGCGCTGACGAACGGATCGTGCGGCAATGGCGAGACCTCGTTGCCGAGCGACTCGTCGCTGCACGCGCAGGGACGTTGCGGATATGGGCCACGGCTGCCGCTGCTGGTGGTCTCGCCGTTCGCGAAGCAGAACTTCGTGGACCACACGGTGACGGACCAGAGCTCGATCCTGCGGTTCATTGAGGACAACTGGGTCGGCGGGCAGCGGATCGATGGCTCGTTCGACAGCCGCGCGGGCGTGCTGACGAACATGTTCGACTTCAGCCATCCGCGCGCGCAGCCGGTGCAGCTGAACGAGAGCACAGGCGAGGTCCAGCCGGGCGGCGGATCGCCCTTCTCCTTCTAAAGAACCGGTTTACAAAGCAGAGATGTGCCGGGTGTAAAGTGCGGAGCGAACCTGCTCCGCACTTTGCTTTTTGGATGAGGCATTTCGGTTTGATTTCGCGACGAACGTTTCTGCGCCGCAGCAGTTTGCTGGCAGCTGGGCTGCCGCTGAGGAAGATGGCGGTTGGGCAATCGGTGCAGGAGCCGGCGCCGCGGGAGCTCGACCCAAACACGCTGGCGCGCTGGGTGGATCCGTTGACGTTGCCGCAGGTGATGCGCGCGAGCGAAGAGCGGCCGGACCCGATGCATCCGGCGAAGAAGCTGCCGTTCTATCAGGTGCGCATCGAGGAGCTGCGACAGAAGACGCATCGCGATCTGCCGGCCACGCGCGTTTGGGGATTCAATGGGAGCTCTCCGGGGCCGATCTTCGAGACGCGCAGGGGCCACGGATTGCTGGTCGAGTGGCAGAATCGCTTGCCGGAGAAACATTTTCTGCCGATCGACCACACGCTGTGCGGAGCGGAGGCAGACAAGCCGGAGGTTCGGTGCGCGATCCATCTGCACGGCGGACGCACGCCGTCCGCGAGCGATGGATACCCGGAGAGCTGGGTTGTGCCGGGCAACTCGACGCTGTGCCATTACCCGAACGAGCAGCCTGCGACGATGCTCTTCTATCACGATCACACGATGGGGATTAATCGGCTGAACATCTATGCCGGGCTGCAGGGATTCTTCGTGGTACGCGACGAGGAAGAGGAAGCGCTGAAGCTTCCGAGCGGAAACTACGAGATTCCGATTCTGCTGTACGACCGCTTTCTGCGCGGTGATGGGCAGCTGGAGTATCCGGTGTCGGGCGATCCAAAGTCGCCGTGGGTGCCGGAGGTGTACAGCAACGTGATGCTCGCAAACGGCAAGCTGTTTCCGTACATGGATGTTGAGCCGCGTACGTATCGTCTGCGTGTGATGAATGGGTCGAACGCGCGATTCTTCCGGTTGTCGGTCGGAGAGCTGGCTGAGACGCAGATTATCGGCAGCGATCAGGGGCTGCTGAGCGCGCCGGTGAAAGCGAAGCGCGTGCTGCTCGCGCCGGCGGAGCGCACGGATCTCGTGTTCGACTTCGCATCGTACGCAGGCAAGAACGTTATTCTGCGCAGCGACACGTTCGAAATTATGCAGTTTCGCGTGGGCGGTTCAGCGACGAAGAGCACGAGTGCTGTGCCGGCGAAGCTGCGAACGATCGAGCGCATTCCTGAGAGCCGCGCGGTGCGGACGCGGCGGCTGACGCTCGATGAGGCGATGGACAAAGTTCAGCAGTCCATGGGCATGACGCTGAACAACACGCCGTGGCACATGCCGGTGACGGAGAAGCCGGTGATCAACACGACGGAAATATGGGAGATCGTGAACCTGACAGAAGACACGCACCCCATTCATCTGCACCTGGTGCGATTTCAGCTGCTCGACCGGCGCCCGTTCGATGTCTTCCAGTACCAGGACAAGACCGAGCTGCGCTATACGGGGCCCGCGATCCCGCCCGTTGCAGAAGAGGCTGGATGGAAGGACACGATTCGCTGCGAGTCGGGGCATGTGACGCGGATCATCGTGCCGTTTGAGGGATACACGGGACGATACGTGTGGCACTGCCACATCCTGGAGCATGAGGACAACGAGATGATGCGGCCGTTCGAGGTGGTGAGCGCGTAGATC
>DASYBN010000515.1:0-19096 GCA_036500785.1 Acidobacteriaceae bacterium | reverse complement strand
CCGCCAGCGCTGGCACCGCACCGTAGACTTTCTGTTGCTGGCTGTGACCACTATGTCCTGTATCGCGTTCTTCCTGGCGACGCTCGTGGTGCACCGGCTGGAAGCCGTCCGCCACCTCAGCAGCAGTGTTCACGTGCATCTGGGCACGGAGCGCGCACTGGCCCTGGCGCACGTTCCGCCGAGCGTGACGATCAGCCTCGAGGCCGTTGCTATTGCCGGCGTGATCTTCTCGTTGATGCTGTGGGCGTTGGTCGCCATGATGACCCCGGTGCCGGGCATGCTTACGGCCATCTTGCGTGAGCACGTCTCGCCAGAGCTGCGCGACCGGCTCTGGAAACAGGCGTAGCTTTCCAATAGTTGTCACCGAACGCACGCGCACCAACGCGCAGAGTGCCTCGCATCCTCCGTAGCCTCGGCCCGCGATGCAGCCCAACCGATCTGAAACTTCGTTATGATGGGTGTCAGATCCTCGTCGAGCGAATCCTTTCTTCGTGCAGAAATCCCAGTCTGACTTCCAGCCCAGTGATGTTGTGTACGCCCGCGGGCCTGCACATGAGCCCGCGTCTCAAGTCGCTGCGCGCGCTGGCGAGGTGACCCGCGGCGGCGGTCCGGCCGCCAGGAAGAGATCGTGGATGTCTCTGATCGCCGCCTATCCGGCGACGTCGATCCTATTGGGAATCAACCTGCTCGTCTTTGCACTGATGTTCCGTTGGAGCCCGGTGATTCCGCTGTGGAAGGCTCACCAGTACGGGCAGATTTTCACGGCAGAGTTTGACCTTTCGACGCTTTGGCGATTCGGCGGGTTCAACAACTCCATGATCATTACGGGACAGTGGTGGAGATTGTTGACTGCGTGCTTTGTGCACGCCAGCATGCTGCACATTGCGGTCAACCTCTGGTGTCTCTGGAATCTCGGCCTCTTCGGCGAACCGCTGCTCGGACGGTGGGGGCTCGGCTGGGTCTATCTTCTGACCGGCATGACGGGGAATTTGCTGGCCGTCGCATGGGCGCTGTTTACCAAAACAGACGCCACCGTGGTCGGCGCTTCCGGAGCGATCTTTGGAATAGCGGGCATTCTGATTGTGCTGCTATCAAACCGCAGGCTGGCGCTGCCATGGGAGGAACTGAAGAGCCTCAGGCGGCAGGTGATTCTATTTGCGGTCGTCAATCTGGCGCTGGGAGTGGCACCAAACTTTGCCGGAACCATCCCGGCCGGTGACTGGGCTCGACTGCACGTCAATCCCGACGCGCTCCCGCATATCGCCAATGGCGCACACGTGGGCGGGTTCCTCTCAGGACTTGCGCTGGGATTGCCGCTCTTCCCCCGGATGACTGCGGGAAAAGCGAAGTACCGCGCGAGACAGCGTGTCACGTTTGTGGTGGCCGGATTCGTGCTGGCGCTGATCACCTACGCGATGACGAACCATCGCTAAGCGCGAGTTAGTCGAAGCTGGTGGAAACGGTCGCGGCGAACTTGCGTACCATCGCCAGCAGCAGGCGGCGATCGCTTTCGGTCAGGTTGGCGGCGTAGCGCTGCACCTGAGTGAGAAAGCGAATCTCGTCTTCCGACAGCGAAGCTCCCGGCACGTCCCGGATGGGATCTTCTGAGAAGAAATGGCTCAGGGAAAGATCGAGTGCGCCCGCGATCTTCTGCAGCGTCTCCAGCGAAGGAACTGTGTGGCCGTTTTCAACGCGTGAAAGATAGCAGCGCAAAAGGCCCGTGCGTTTCTCAATGTCGCCCTGCGATAGCCCCTTCTGCAGCCGGAACCCGCGAATCGTTACGCCGATATTGATCGGTCCGGGGGCCGGAGGAGGCGCGCCTTCGGGCGCCAGAGCTGTGTGCATATTTGCCATTAGCCGTAAAGTAACCACCGGAGGTAGTGGAGGCAAGCATTATCTTCGTGAACTTTCAGCTGTTGTACCAATTCGGATTCGTGAGTTTCGTGAGTCGTTGAAAGCATGAGTCTTTCGCCAGCGTCAGCCGCTAGCCCATGTACATTCCGCCGTTCACGTCCAGCGTGTGGCCTGTGATGTACCCGGAGGCGTCGGAGGCGAGGAAGGTTACCGCCGAGGCGATGTCATCGACCGTTCCGTAACGCCCGAGCGGTACCTGGGCGAGAATGCCAGCGCGCTGCTCGTCGGTGAGCGCGTCAGTCATGGCGGTCGAGATGAAGCCCGGGGCGACGGCGTTGACCGTGATGTTGCGGGAGGCAAACTCGCGCGCGAGCGATTTGGTGAGCCCGATCAGTCCGGCCTTGGACGCGGCATAGTTGGCCTGACCGGCGGCTCCGGTCTCGCCGACGATCGAGGTAATGTTGACGACGCGCCCCCAGCGGGCTTTCATCATCGACGAGATGACGGCCTGCGTGAGGAGAAACGCGCCGGTGAGGTTGGCGCGCAAGATGTCGTCGAAGTCGGAGAGCTTCATGCGCAGGGCCAGGCCGTCGCGGGTAATGCCGGCATTGTTGACGAGGATGTGGCAGGCGCCGAATTCGGCCAGGACCTGCTTGGCGCAGGACTTGATGGAGTCCTCGGAGGTGACGTCGAGGGCAAAGGGCTTTGCGGAGCGGCCGGACGCGGCGATCTCGGCCGCAAGGGACTCGAGTTTGTCGAGCGACCGCGCGGCGACCGCGACGGTGGCGCCGTTCTTCGCGAGATCAATGGCGATGGCGCGGCCTATGCCCTGTGAGGCGCCGGTGACGAGCGCGACTTTGCCGGTGAGGTCAGTGGGCATGAGTTCTCCTGAGTTTTTGTTCACTGGTATTAGAGCATTGTCGCCCCGCGCCGCGAGGAAAGTTGCAGGTTTCGGCTCGGAGAAACGGACCAGATTCCAACATGAGACCGGCAGAGTATTCTTGTGCGAGTTATGTCCTCGCGCACTGCTGACCTTGACCTCGCTGAATCCTCGATAACTGAACCGCGGCCCGGCGCTGAAAGCACCACCGAAGTGTACGCGATCCACGGCGCAGAGCCGGAGGTGCTGGCGTACGCGATGGCGAAGTACTCGCGTTCAGCGCTGACCATGCGCGAATCTCTGGTGGAGATCAGCTCCCAGAAGGCCGAGCAGTTTCTGAACACATTCTATTTCCAGTATGGGCACAGGTCGATTGCGGACCTCGCCCACATTCCGTTTGCCGTGGAGAAGCTCTCGCTGCTGGCGGCGATCTCGCTGGTGGACGAGACGCGATGGGATGGGCAGGAGCGTTCGACGCGTTACCAGAACTTCCGGCAAAGCGGGTGGTACACGCCGGAGCTGAGCAAGCCGGCGCGCAAGCAGTACACCGCAGCTATCGAGGCGCTGTTTCAGGCATACGAAGAGTTGGGTGCGGGAATGGCTGAGGCTCTTCAACGCGCGATTCCGCGGCCAGAGGAGATGAAGCAGGAGAGCTATGTGCGCACGCTGAAGGCGCGAGCGTTTGATGCCGCACGCTATCTCCTTCCGCTGGCGACGAACACTTCGCTGGGGCAGATTGTGAATGCGCGCACGCTGGAGACGCAGGTTTCGCGGCTGCTCTCGAGCGAGTTTGCGGAGATTCGCGAGCTGGGCGGGAAGCTGCGCCGCGCGGCCAGCGAGCCGGCTTGGAATGTGCTGCGTGACCGGCTGGAGGAGATGGCCGGAGAGGGAAGTGTCGATCCCACGGCCACGACGGAGATTCTCGAACAACTGATGCCTCCGGTGAAGGCCGCACCCACTCTGGTGAAGTATGCGGAGCCGAGCGAGTATGCGATCTCCAGCCGCGCGGAGCTGGCGCAGGCCGCGCGCGAGCTGATGCGCGACAGCGAAGGCAATGCTGCTCCCGTGTATCCGGCGCCGATTGTCGATCTGCTGGACGACGATGAGGATCTGGAAGTCGAGATCGCGACGTCCTTGCTCTACCCGCACTGCCATTATTCCTACCGGCAGCTGCGGGGAGCCGTGGCCGCGCTGAGCGAGACGCGGCGCAATGAAATTCTGCGGCTCGGCACGGCGCATCGCGGCCGCCATGATGAGTTGCTCCGCGCGTTTCAGGCGGGGCACGGTTTCCGCTTTGACATCCTGATGGACGTGGGCGGCTTCCGCGATATGCACCGGCACCGCCGCTGCGTGCAACTGGTGCAGGCGTTCAGCGATGTGCACGGCTATGACGAACCCGTGTGTCCGGGGCAGCCGACGCTCGAAGAGGCCGGTCTCGCGGACAGGTACAAGAGCGCGATGGACGCGGCGTTGGCAGCGTATCGCGAGCTGTGCGACAGCGAAGAGCCCGAGGCCAAGCAGAGTGCGCAGTATCTGCTTCCGCTGGGCGTGCGCTGCAGAGCGCTGTTCAAGATGGACTTCTCCGAGGCGCTGTACATCAGCGAACTGCGCTCGGGCGTGGCTGGTCACTTCAGCTATCGCCGCGTGGCGTGGGAAATGTATCGGGCTATAGCAGTGAGGCATCCGACGTTGGCGGAGATGTTCCGCGTGCAGGATGTGAATGTGCCCGTGGATCTGCTGAAGAGATAGGGCGTCGGGAACAAAAAACAGGGCATGGCCGTATCGTTCAAAGTCCCTCTTCCGCCACCCCGCGAGGTGTTTGGTGATCCGTCTATTGGCTATCCTTCTGCTTGCGCCGCTGCTGCCGCTCGGCGCACAGAATAAAGATGTTCCGAGAAATCAGCCGGACAACCTGAGCTACACGGCGGACGGGTTGATGAGGTTTCCGGAGCGCTATCGCGAGTGGATCTATATAACGTCCGGACTCGATATGAGCTATACAGCGACCGGAACGCCGGACCATCACATGTTCGACAACGTCTTCGTAAATCCAGCGTCGTACCGGAGTTTTCTCGAGACGGGGACTTGGCCGGATCGAACAGTCTTTGTGCTGGAAGTGCGCGGCGCCGAGTCGGGAGTGTCGATCAATCAGCGCGGGCACACTCAGTCGGCTGAGGTGATGGGCCTGGAGGTGCACGTAAAGGACAGAACATTGCCTGGCGGGTTCGGGTTCTTCGAGTTCGACGAGCGGCACGCTCCGGCGAAGATGGTTGCGCGGCCGGCGAGCTGCTACTCCTGTCACGAAGCGCACGGCGCGGTGGACACCACGTTTGTGCAGTTTTATCCGACGCTGATCGGTGTGGCGAAGCAGAAGGGAACGATTCGTCCGGAGTACCTGAAAGAAATTGCGACGCCGAAAAACTAGGGCTACGGATTAGCGGATCGGGCCGGAAGTAAGCGTTCGAGATCAGGCCCGATGAAGTTGCAAAGACATTGGAGTAGTTGGGCGGCTTTCGGCATTTTTCGATGCCTACGGAGGGAGAGGGATTCAGAGAGGTTCGTTCTCAACAAAATGGAATGGATTGAAGTTGGTGTGCGCGTCAAAGGCGTCGGAGTGCTCGGCGCGTTTGAGCAAGTTCACCACGAGATAAGTCAGCGGTGTGGCGAGGACCTCGTAAGCCACTTTCAGCAGATAACTCGTCACGATGATCTTCACGAGCGTGGCCGCGGGATATGTTCCCACGAATGTAAGAGTGATCACCAGAGTGGTATCCACCGCCTGCCCGACAACCGTCGAGCCAACGGTGCGTGTCCACAGCCAACGGCCGCGGGTGATCAGCTTGAGGCGGGCCATCGTGTACGAGTTGGCGAACTCGCCCGCCCAGAACGCGAGGAGGCTGGCAACAAGCAGGCGCGGCAGAATTCCAAAGACGGTCACGAACGCCTGCTGGTTGTGGAATGCGGGGTCGGCCGGCATCGCGATCACCAGCGCTCCAACGCCGTACATCAGCGCCGTGCCGAAGAAGCCGAGCCAGATCGCGCGGCGCGAGGCGGTGTAACCGTAGACCTCGGTGAAGATGTCTCCGAAGATGTAGGTCAGAGGGAAGAGCACAACCGCGCCCGACGTAGACAGCGGGCCGATGCGAACGATCTTCTGGGCGATCAGGTTCGACACGAGCAGAATGACGACAAAGGCAGTCGTGAGAACGTCGAGATAGCGGAATTGTCGCGGCATCCGACTCAGGGTACTGAACCGGCTGATCCGGTGCTGGGAATGGCACGAATTAGGTACTGGATTTCCGCCGGAATCTTCGCCTTTCCTTTGCTTGTGTCCGATTTTGCTGCTAGACTCGGCCTACTACCCCACCCCGAGAATGAGCGTGGCAAAAGGAGACTTGACGTGGCAGATGACCGCACCCGGGCAATAGAGACCGCCCTTTCGCAGTTGGAGAAACAGTTTGGCAAGGGGTCGGTGATGCGGCTGGGGGCGAAGGAAGCCATTGGCCCGATTTCCGTCATCTCGACCGGGTCGATCTCATTCGACGCAGCGTTGGGTGTCGGCGGCGTGCCGCGTGGGCGGGTGATCGAAATCTTCGGGCCGGAGAGCTCGGGCAAGACGACGATTACGTTGCAGGTGATTGCCGAGGCACAGAAGGCGGGCGGCCTGGCGGCGTTCGTCGACGCGGAGCATGCCTTGGATCCGGCGTATGCGAAGAAGCTGGGCGTGGACACCGACAATCTGCTGGTGAGCCAGCCGGACTACGGCGAGCAGGCGTTGGAGATCGTGGAGGCGCTGGTACGGTCGGGCGCGATTGATGTGCTGGTGGTCGACTCGGTGGCGGCGTTGGTTCCGAAGGCGGAACTCGATGGCGAGATGGGCGATTCGCACATGGGCCTGCAGGCGAGGCTGATGTCGCAGGCGCTGCGCAAGTTGACGGGGACGGTTTCGAAGTCGCGCACGTGCCTCATCTTCATTAACCAGGTGCGCGAAAAGATCGGCGTGATGTTCGGCAATCCTGAGACGACGACGGGCGGCCGCGCGCTAAAGTTCTACTCGTCGGTGCGTATTGATATTCGCAGGATTGGTGCAGTGAAAGAAGGCGACGTGGTCGTCGGCTCACGTACCAAGGTGAAGATTGTGAAGAACAAGGTGGCGGCGCCGTTCCGCGATGCCGAGTTCGACATTCTGTATGGCGAGGGCATCTCACGCGAAGGCGATGTGCTGGACCTGGCGGTGCTGCACAATATCGTCGAGAAATCCGGCGCGTGGTACAGCTACAGCGGTGAGCGTATCGGGCAGGGGCGCGAGAATGTGCGCGGCTTCCTGAAAGAAAATAAGGATGTCTTCGGACGAATTGATGCCGAGTTGCGCAAGAAACTGGGGATCAAAGCTTCGGAGGATGTGGAGATCCCTGACGTTCCGGTGAACGGAACTGCGAAGGCAGCTGAGGCAGTGAAGTCGCGGCGCGGCTAGGGTAAAATCAACTTCAGGGCTGGAGAGGTGGCAGAGCCCGGTTGAATGCAGCTGACTCGAAATCAGCCATAGTCGCAAGGCTATCGGGGGTTCGAATCCCTCCCTCTCCGCCATAAGCTTGTGAAGCCCGCCAATTGGCGGGCTGTTCATTGGACGCCGCATAGGAATGGATCGCTATTGCAACGCGGCGTTCCTTACGAAGCGCAGTGTCACTACCGTTCGAAGCTCCCGACTCCCGGCGGCATCAGACTCCGTCGCGCGCAGAGACAACGGTTTGCTGCTGTTCGCCCAAACGTTCGACGCCGAGCGGCATGACGTTGCCGCCGCGAAATAGCGGGCAGGCTTCTGTCTAAGGCCGATGCCCGGCGGTGTGCCCGTGGATACGATGTCGCCAGGGTGCAGTGTCATGAACCCACTCAGGTAGCTGACAAGCCGCGCGACACCGAGGGTCAGTGGCTCCGCATCTCGCCGGTCGAGTAGTAGAAGTTGTTGTATTGCGGCGATGCCTTGATGCGGTCCGCTCCCGCTGCTTCAAGCACGATGCGTCCCGCGCGCAGCAGCGAAAATCGGGGCGGATCTCCGACAGCGAACGGCGCGAGAACATCGTGGCTGCCTGCGGCAAGCGCAATCAGCGTGGCCTGCCCACCCGATTCCACTCGCAGCGTCGCCGGGTTCTTCAGGTTGGCCGTGATGTAAATCACGTCGGCAACAGGGCCGTATTTATTCTTTACCGGGGGAACACCTGCATCGGCGGCCGCAGGCTGCGTCCGATAGAACCAATAAATGGTGTCATTCGTAATCGCAGGCTGCTTGCCGCTCTTGTACCAGCGAATGTAGTAGCTCATCAGATCGCCCGCCGCAGCATGGCTGTGAAAGTAGCCGCGCGTGCCCACTGGAATGTCGCTGCTGTTGAGAAAGTTCGCGCCTGGATAGCGGTTCGGATCGTCGATCGGACTGATGTAGGTGCCTTCGATGAAGTCGTTCCACGTAATGATCTCCACCCATCCAGGTTTTGTCCGCTCGATCGCATCCATCCACATGGCGCGCATCCCTGCACCGCCCGAATATTCATAGTAGCGGTTCGCGTTCGCTCCCCAGAACTGCAGCGCGACAGGCGCCATGTAGAGCTTCTGCTGCGCATGCGTCACGGCTGCATAGGCCTCACTGCTGCGCACATTGTCCAGCGCGCCGCGCGAACCCGGCACACCAGCAATGCCCCAGTAGAACGAGCCGTCGATCACATCCTTCCACTCGCCGATGCCTCGCTCGACGGTGGCGCGGTCCGGAAGTTCTCCACCCCAGAAGAAAGCCGGCACAAGAAAGATATTCATCGTCGCACTGCTCGGAACTCCGCTCACCTCTTTGAGCGCATTCGGAAACGTCGCCGCCGAAGGACTCGCTCCGCTGGCAAGATCCTCTCGCAGCTTCTTCCACGCCGCGACGCCGAGCTTGTCGCCCGCAAACGTCGTCAGCACGAAACGGCCTTGATATCTGAAGTACACCGGCGCGAAGCGGGGATCGTTCACGAAACGCCGCATCATATCTTCCGCATCGGCAGTCGTATTTCCGCAGCAAAAATCTGCTGAGAACATTAGTTTGAATCCGTTGTTCAATCGCGCTGCGGCCTCAAACATCTGCGCTGCGTAGCGCACGTAGTACGGCTGTTTGAGCCAGCCGCCCGCGTTCAGCGCGAAACCATCGATCCCCAGCGCCTGCGCCTGCTCGATCTCGCGCTCATACGCCGCGATTTTCTTCTCCTGCGTTGGATCGTCGTCGGCCTGGTAGTCTTGGTTGGTCAACATGTAATGTGCAAAGACCATCCGCTGCGCGTGGCCGCGTGCGCATAAAAGAACGAGCAGCACGAGGGTGGCGCCTGCGCGACAATGAGATCGCCAAATGTTCATCGCAGCTGGATTGTAAAGCCGTGCCGCTCGTCAGCCGCTACCAGGCGTAGGAGGCCTCGACCCGCGGAGGTCCAGGCTCGCCGCCGATGATGGGCGTGCTCAGCACCAGCTCAATGTTGCGTTTGTCACCAGCCGCGCGCAGCACCGGTGCAAGCTGAGCCGGATCCGTCAGCAGCTCTCCTGCTGCGATCGTTCCACCGCGTCCCACGCCGGCTACCACCACCGCCACGCGCCCCGTCGTGCTGTCGGTGAACCGGGCGACGATAGCGTAGTCGCGATAGTTGTTCGTCGCAATCTGCTGCGTGCGATCGACAATCCACGGACTTGGCGTTTTGGAACTGCTGTCAACAATCCCGAAGTGCGTCATGGACGCATCGTTCACAAAGTGAAACCGCAGCGGCTTCAACAGTCGCAGCGTCCATTGGTTGTCATACGCGCCGATAAATACCGTCGGCCCACTGCGCAGATCGCTGAGCGTCGTCGAACCCTCGCCTCGCACGCTGTACTTTTTTCCCTTGGACTGCAGGAATCCCGCAATCTTTACCGTCGGACTCAGGTCATCGATCACGACCGCTGTCAGATTATCCTTCAGCACAATCTGATGACTGGGATCCTGCGCGTCACGTAGCGATATGGCCGTGTACTGCGTCTGGTCCGCAATGCAGAACAGCGCCGGATCGTTTGAGTTCAGGATCGGCGCCCAAAATTCCATCAGCGCGGAATTGCGCGACTCCTGCCACCACGCATATCCGCCCACGCCCATCAGTCCCAGTACCACTCCCATCAGCAGCGCCGTAAACCATCGTCGCCGCGCCGACCTGCTGTGCGCGTGAGTTGCCGGCGCCAGCAAGGCCGGCCCAGCACTCTGCGGTTCGACTGCGCCCAGCAGCGTCGACCGTGGCTCCTCCGTATGCAGGCCGTGGGGCGTATCAAACCGCGGAACATACGATCCCGGCGGAAGAGACAATCTCAACTCATGCTCATGCGCCGGATCCTGGTAGTACTGGGCGATGCGTTTGCGGATTTCCGCCGCAGTCACGCGCACAATAGGATCATTCGCCGTGTCGTAGTTCGCATCCTTCCCGAACACTTCGACGCCCACTGTCCGTTCCTTCAGCAGGTCCGTACGCCCGGAGAGGGTCTGGCCGACGATGAATCGCAGAAAGGAAGGGAAGCGTCGGCTATGGCTGAAATACGGATTCGCCAGAAGGCGCTCCAGCTGCTCCGTGGCAGCGAGCTTCTCCTCTTCGGTAAAGGTGCTCCGGTCTTTGTTCGCGTCTACCAGCATTCTCCGGCACGTGCCCGGAGAATTATAACGCCCGCTCTTCGCCCCGCGCCGAGGTACCAGGTGCCATGCTCGTTACGCAGTCAAGCTCTTGAAAACAAAACGTCCTTTACTGTTAAACAGCGTTAGCTTTGCTGCAAAGACCTTATTCGTGCAGGCGCGCACTCTTTATAAAGCTCCTCGTTCCAGTTTCCCGAAAGGGACGGAGGCTCTCTTGAACACGCAGAACCTATTCACCCCCGCGAACAAGACTCAAACAGCGACGCCGGGCCGCACTTTGCTGATCCCGATCGCCCTCTTGGCGATCCTCTTTTTCGTTTTTGGCGGCGCCGCGTTCGCGCAGGTCGGCAGCGCGTCACTCAATGGTCTCGTTCTCGATCCCACTGGCGCAGCCATCCCTGGGGCCGCGGTGTCGCTCCAGAACACCCGAACCGCTGCTCAGCTCAAAGTGACCAGCAATGCCTCCGGCGCGTTCGCGTTTTCCTCAGTGCCTAACGGCGACTACCGGCTGTCCGTCACCCACTCCGGATTCCAGACCTACAACCGCACCGGCATTCATCTCAACCCCGGCGACAACATATCCCTCACGGACCTCCAACTCGCGGTCGGCTCGGAGAGCCAGAACGTCACTGTCACCGAGACGGTCGCCGGAATTCCGCTCGATAACGGCCAACTCAGCTCGACCATCACGGCCAATGACCTCGAAAAGCTGTCTGTCGTGGGCCGCGACGCTACGGAGCTCCAGAGGATTCTGCCGGGTTTCGCCATCCGTAGCCTGAACGCAAACAATGAGGCGCCGGACTTCTCGCAGGTCACGATCGGCATGCCCACACCCTACGCGTCCAACGGCGCGCCCGTCGCCGGCATCACCCTCAAACTTGACGGCGCGAACCTTACCGACGCCGGAAACTACGGCGCGAATCTGCAGAACATCAACGACTCGTTCGTCAGCGAGGTGCACGTCCAGACCTCCAACTTCGGTGCCGATCAGTCCAACGGCCCAGTCGTCATTCAAGGTGCGACCAAGTCCGGAACCTCCACCTATCACGGTTCGCTGTACACCTTCGCTCGCGTCGCCGAGCTCAACTCGAACGACTGGCTCTTGAATTACAACGGCCTTCCTCGCGCGGACGACCGGTTTATTTATCCGGGCGGCACCATCAGCGGCCCCATTCCGCACCTCAAAAAGCTCACCTTCTTTGCCGGCGCCGAGCTCGACGCACAACGCAACGTCTATCCGTATGGCAGCGCGGGCGCAGCCGTGATTCACGCGCTCGTTCCCACGGCAGCCATGCGCGCGGGTGACTTCAGCCAGGCCTCCCTGGCCAATTACTTTGGTCAGGCGCCAATCGGCAACTACGCCACCTTCAACACCGCGCCAACACGCGGCGACGATAACACCGATATCTCAACGACTGGGAACATCGCACCATGGCTCAATCCCGGTGCGATGGCTCTCGTCAACGGAACGCTTCCGCTGCCCACGCGCCAGCAGGCCGGAACCGACGGCTACAACTACGACCAGGAAGACCTCGTCAACAATAACGTCAGTCAGTTCGCCGGACGTGTCGACTACAACATCTCTCCGCGCAACCTGTTCTTCGCGCGCTACAGCTTTGAAAAGAGCCGCGTGGGCCAGCCGCTTGTTCCGTACTACGAGCCGGTCAGCGTCATGGGTGAGGTCAACACACCTGGCTACGGCGTCAACAACGACATCTGGGTGCACTCAGGGTCGGCCAACTACGTCACCATCTTCACCCCGACGATGACCAACGAGGCCTACCTCACCGTTACCTCGTTCGTTGAATCCTTCGACGCGCGCCGCATCGCCGCGCTGCAGCGGTCTGCCATCAATTATCCGTACAACGGCGCCTTTGACAACGGCGACACGCAGTATCCGCAACTCGGCACCTACACCACCTATGGCGGCCTTCCGCTCGGCCTCTGGCCCGACTACTCCACCAACCCGCTCGAGCTCAAGAAGCTCCAGCCCAATGTTGGCGACAACCTCACCAAGGTCTGGGGTAAGCACACCGTCAAGATCGGCATCTTCAGCCAGAAGACGATTAACAACCAGACCGCCACGAACCCGTCCACCAACGGCATTATCCAGAACTACTACTTTGGTCCGGCCGGTACGCAGTTCTTTGACTACGCCGGTACCTATGATAATGGCTCACCGGCATTCGGCAATTCGCACTTCAACAGCGGCAACGCGCTTGCAAACTTCTTCGAAGGACAGATCCAGGACTGGCATCAGCAGAACTTCAATCCCTATACCAATCTCTATTTCTGGAACACGGAGTTCTACGGCCAGGACACGTGGCGCATCACGCACAACTTCGTGGCGACCTACGGTCTGCGCGTGAGCCATGAAGGCTCATGGCAGGACGCGCACAACATCGGCGCGTCCATCTGGGTCCCCGCCCTCTACAATAGCGCGCAAGATCCCACGACCAATCCGCTGCCCGGTTTCACCTGGCACGGTCTCAATAAGTCCATCCCCAACTCTGGCGTTGGCAACACGCCGATCTTCTGGGAGCCGCGCTTCGGCTTCGCCTTCGATGTCTTCTCCAACGGCAAAACGGTCGTTCGCGGCGGCGCTGGCGTGTATCGCTTCCACGACTCCGTCACCGATGTAACCAACATGTTCGCGCAGTCGGAGAACGTCCGCTACACCGACCTCCAGGGCTTCGGCGGGAACACACTCGAGGGCGTGGACTCACTGCACCTGGACCCCTACACATTCGGCAACGCCGGCGGCACGGAGACTTCAATTCCGCTCACGACCGTTTACGGTCTTGATCCCACGGACAACAAGGAGCCCGTCACCAACAACTACTCGCTGTCCGTCGCGCAGCAGATGCCGATGAACTGGATCCTGCAGGTCTCCTACGTCGGCAACAATTCGAACTCGCTGATGGACAACGGGACCACGCAGACCGTCGTGCTCGAAAACATCAACGCCCTCCCGGTTGGCTACCTGTTCACGCCCGCCGCGGCTACCGCTATCAACACGCAGTCCGGCTACCAGGCCTGCGATCCCACCGGGTGCACACCGCAACAGGCTGGCAGCCTCGATTCGCTGTTCAACTATCCTGGCGATAAGAGCTATCAATCCGCGCGCCCCTATCCCCGATACAGCCAGATCCTCGTTCCACACCACAACACCTTCGCTAACTACAACGCGCTGCAGGTGGAGGCGATCAAGCAGATCGGACATCTCAACTTCAACGCCAACTACACCTTCTCGAAAGCTCTCGGCATCCTCGGCTCGGCTGCGGACTTCAATTGGACTGCCGGCATCGATCCCTTCAACGTCTACGCCAACTATGGTCCGATGAACTTCGACCGCACGCAGATCCTGAATCTCAGCTACTCGTACCAGACAGGCAAGTTCACGGACGAGCGCCTGCTCGGCGGCTTCATCAACTACTGGCTTATCTCCGGCATCACCAACATCTCCAGCGGCCCGAACATGCAGACCGGCATCAGCGCTTCGCCCGGCTACTACGTGCAGGGAACCATCGGCCAAGGGGCCAACGCCTATGGCATCAGCAACACCACCGTGCTCGGCACACCGGACGTCAACCTGCAGCCCACGCTGAAGTGCAATCCGACATCCGGCATCACCTCGCATCAGTACCTCAACGGCGCCTGCTTCGGTCTGTCAGCCTCCGGGATTAACGGCCAGAACATCGAGCCCTACGCGCACGGCCCGGCGTTCATCAACAGCGATCTCACGCTTGAGAAGGGCTTCAGTCTGGGCGGAGAGCGTCATCTCCGTTTCCGTTACGCTGCCTTCAACTTCCTCAACCACCCGTTGAACAGCTTTGGCACCGGCTACGCCTCGCAGACCACGCTGCAATTGAACGACACGTCGCCGAACGCTACGCCGGAGACTGCAACCTACAACCCCGCGACGCAATTTGGCTACGCTCCGCAAAAGCTCGGGCGCCGCCTCTCGGAGGTCTCGCTGAAGTTCGACTTCTAGCCTCATCTCAAGAACGCGCGCGGTCGCAGAGCACCGCACCGCGCGCAGTCATCCCATCTGTGCATTGGCTCAGGCTCCATTCGGCCGAATGGAGCCTTTCTTTAACCCTCTGGAAGGAAGCATGCCCGGTCAGCGCTCGTCTATCCGCACGGCACTTTTCATCACAGCTGCGCTCTGTGCTCCAAGCGTTTACGCGCAGAGCGAGGCGCCGATCCAGACCTGCGGCCTCGGCCCCATTCAGCACGTTGATAAGCTGCCCAACGGCGTTCGCCTTCTCACAACGCGCGGCACGGAAGAGATCCTTGCACTTCGCCCGAACGTTCTCCGCGTGCGCATCGCGCCCTCCGTGCAGCTGCCTGAGGACGCATCCTGGGCCGTTGTTCCGGAGGCCCACAGCTCCACCGCTCCTGTCACCGTAAACACGACCACCACTGCAATCACACTCCACACAAGTTCCATCTCCGCCGAGCTCTCGCGGGCCGATCTTACCCTCGCCATCCACGACGGCACCGGGCGCACGATCGTGCACGACGCGCAGCCCGTCTGCTTCACCGGTCGCGCCTTCCGCGTGTCCGAAACTATGCCGCCCGACGAGCACTACTTCGCTCTCGGTGATAAGACCGGCGCCTTCGATCGCCGCGGTCAAGCCTTCGAGCTCTGGAACACCGACGCGTACCGCTTCCAGGAATCGACCGACCCGATCTACAAAGCCATTCCGTTCTTTATGGCGTTTCGCGCTGGAGCGGCAACCGGCATCTTTCTCGACAACACCTGGCGCAGCAGCTTCGATTTCGGTAAGGACGCGCAGAACGTCTACAGCTTCGGTGCTGTTGACGGCCCCCTCGACTACTACATCTTCGCGGGTCCCACGCCGCGCGATGTCGTCGACCAATACACCTGGCTGACCGGCCGCCCGCCGCTGCCGCCCCTCTGGATGCTCGGCTACCAGCAATCGCGTTACACCTATTCACCCGAGCAACGCCTCATGGACGTCGCGTCTCGGTTGCGCGCCGAGCATATCCCCGCTGACGCCGTCTATCTGGACATTGGCTTCCAGGAAAAGAATCGACCCTTCACCGTAAATCCAGTCGCGTTCCCCGACTTTGCCGGCATGGTCGCGCGCCTCAAGCAAATCAACCTGAAGCTCGTCGTCATCACCGATCTACACATCGCAAATCTCCCCAACGCCGGCTACGCTCCCTACGACACTGGCATCGCGCAGAGCCAGTTCGTGCACAACCCTGACGGCTCCGTCTTCACCGGCATCGTCTGGCCCGGCCCCGCCGTCTTTCCTGACTTTACTCGGAGTGCCACACGCGCTTGGTGGGGAAGCCTCTACACGCAGTTCGTGCGCGACGGCGTTGCCGGTTTCTGGAACGACATGAACGAGCCGTCGGTCTTCAACACGCCCAACAAAACCATGCCGCTCGACGTCGTCCATCGCATCGCCTCGGACAGCTTCAGGCCGCGGTTCGCCACACATGCTGAAATCCACAATGTCTACGGCATGGAAAACTCGCGCGCCACTTTCGACGGCTTGCGCAAGCTGCTGCCCGACGAGCGTCCCTTCGTCCTCACGCGCGCAACCTTCGCCGGCGGCCAGCGGTACTCCACCACCTGGACCGGCGACGACTCGAGCACCTGGAACCACCTGCGCATGACAGCGCCGATGCTCAAGAACCTCGCACTCAGCGGCTTCAGCTTCGCCGGTGCCGACGTTGGCGGTTTTGCCGGTTCGCCTCCGCCCGATCTCCTCACCCGCTGGCTCGAGGTTGCCGCCTTCCAGCCCATCGACCGCGACCACACCGAATCCGGCACGGCTGATCAGGAGCCGTGGGCCGATCTTGGCAATTCGGGCGAAGACCAACTCGCTATCCGCCGCCGCTTCATCGAAGAGCGCTACCGCCTCATGCCGTACCTCTACACGCTCGCCGACGAGACCGCACGCACCGGCCTGCCGATGATGCGTCCCGTCTTCCTCGACTATCCGCGCGCCGCCATCGATGGTCACCCAATTGACATCGATCCCTCCACAGGCGGGGAGTTCCTTCTGGGCCACGACCTCCTTATCGCGCCGTCACCCTACCCCGAAGAGCCCGACGCCTACACCGTCGAACTCCCCACGCCCGTCTGGTACGACTACTGGACAGGTCGCCGCCTGCCGGCGTCCACCCCTTCGAAGCCTGCGGTCGAGGGCACACCAGCTTCCGGCGCCGACCTCGTCCCGCTCACCACCACCATTCACCCCGAGCTCTCGACGCTTCCAGTTTTCGTCCGCGGCGGCGCAATCCTTCCCATCGCGCCGCTCACGCAAAGCACCACCGAAACTCCGCAAGGCCCGCTTACGCTTCGCCTCTACGCCGGCCCTGACTGCCGCGGCTCGCTCTACCTCGACGATGGCCACACCTACGCCTACGCGCACGGCGATTTGCTGCGTATGAACTTTACCTGCGAAATCACCTCCGACGACCTAAGCGTGAACATCACCGAGCAGGGCACCTTCAAACCCTGGTGGAATAACATCCGCCTTGAAATCTACGGTTGGCAGCCCCACAGGGACACCGCGACTCTCAACAACTCCACGCTCCCACTGCAACATTCGGGCGGAGCCACCACCCTTATGCTTCCCGAGACAGGACGTGGACTCCAGGTGCGCATCCAGTAGGCCTGAATCGTCCAATGCACTCTAGTGGCGTGCTCTTGCCTCGCGAGGAAGCCGCACAATTGGCGTGAGCCGTACACTGAATCCCGTGCTGATCCCGTACGGTCGCATCGTGCCGTAAGGAAATCGTTGCCACAGCTGATATTCGATATCGATCACGCGCACATTGACGAAGTCATTCAGCGCCAAATCCACACCGGCACCCGGAACAACAGCGAAGAAATCACCGTGCCCATAACCAAAGGGCATGCTAATGTGTCCGTCGCCGACCAACAACTTGGCATAAGGCTGGAGGCCGTCCGGCCGAAGAAGCACGCGAGGGCCCATGAGATAGTTGCTCTCCGTCAGCGCCTCCGAGTTATGCAGATGAAGAACACGAGCCTCTGCTTCCATATCGAAGCGCCAATGCGGGGCGAGGTCCGCGAAAACGAACCCTCCACCGAGATTCCGCTGACCGTAGATAGATTGAAACAGCGAGAAGCCCCCACCAACGGCTACTGACGCTCCGGGCCCCGTCGCCGTGGGCCGCGCCTGCGCATTGGCGCCCGCAACGGAGGCGGCGGACGTAAGCAACACCGCAAAAGACCTCAGAAATAGCCGAACATGCATCTTCATTGCGTCACCGTGAGGGTCACTACCTGCGACTGTGTTGCCCCCGAGCCTTGGCCCGACGCTGTGACTTTGAATGTGTATGTTCCCGCCGGCGTGCCCGTGCCCTGAAGTCCGCTGCATCCCGAGATTGTCATCGTCAGGAACGCAATGCACCCGTACACGAGCAGGAATGGAAGTCTGCGGCGTCGGCACAGCAGTGAGCCCAGCAGCGCACCTGGGAGAATGCATACAAGAACGCCCGTGCTACGGTTTTTCAATCGCGCACTGCTCTGTGCGCCGAGACCCAGCGGATCGCCCGTATCCAAAGTAAGCTGCACGTTCGCTGTGCCATTCGCCCCGAGCTTCGCCTCAGGTTGCGAGAAAACACACGTCGCCGCATACGGCAGTCCCAGGCAGCCGAGTTGAATCGTGTCGCTGAAGCCGGCAACCGAACTGAGGGACAGGCTGATTGCCGTATGTTGTTTGCTTATGACATTGACTGCCGCCGGTGTAATCGCCAGCGTAAATTGCGTTGCCGGTCCCGCCTGTACTGCTGTTGCAGCTGAGTTCGACGCTGCGAACACGACGTCGCCGCTATACTGAGCGACAACATTTTCAGCCGTCTGCGATTGATCCAGCTCGATGGTCAGGGTAGCGACACCAGTGCCGTCAACCGTGGCCATGCCCAGCTCTACGTTGCCGTTCATGAAGCCCACGGTCCCGGTTGCGGACTGTGTGCCGCTGGCCTGAACAACGGCAATCAACGTCACCTGCTGTGGGTCGGAAGAATCGGTGTGTGATGCCGTAAGACTCGTAGTCGACGTGCGCAGATTCACAGTCTCGACGAACGGGGAGGAGGTCGCTGCAAAATCGTCTGCATCCCCTGCATAGCTCGCCGTGATCCTATGCACGCCCGCTGCCAGCGACGGAATCGTGATCGACGCGTTCCCGTTTGCATCCAGGGGCGCAGTGCCCAGTTGCGTCGAGCCATCGCTGAAGACGATCGTGCCAGATGCAACAGCCGCTCCCTCGTTCGTCAACCGTGCCGTAAGGACGATGGAACTGAGAGTCAGAGCCGGATTCACCGACGACTCCACGACAATCGCAGTAGTCTGCTTCACAGTTACCGAAACCGGCGACGAGATCGACGCACGTTCGCGCGCATCGCCGGCGTACGAGGCCACAACGCTGTGCGTGCCGGGACTAAGCGTCGTCACCATGAGCGACGCGATACCTTGGCTGTTGAGCGCTGCGTTCGCGATCGCCACGCCATCCGCGGTAAACGTGACAGGTCCGGCAGGTGAGCCTCCTTTGCTCGTCTCCGTCGCCGTGAGCGTCAGCGGGGTGTTATAGCTCGAGAGCACCGTACTCGCAGCGAGCGCAATCTGCGTCGTCGCACTCACGATCGTTTCGGTCAGCGATGTTGATGCAGCGGCAACGTTCGAGTCACCC
>DASYBN010000514.1:0-2987 GCA_036500785.1 Acidobacteriaceae bacterium | reverse complement strand
TGATCGTACGAGCCAGCAAGGACCCACGGCGCGCAACGCGCATCTCAGCGGTCACGAAGCCGCTTCGCAATCTGAACAAGGTCTGCTCCGGAGAGAAAGTTCGCGAGGCTCTGCGTCAGCAGAGTCCTGGCTGCCGCCGGTCGGAGCGAGGCTTCGGTAGTTTCCACGCGCAGCAGAATCGGAACCGGGCGCTCCGGATTTTGCGTCAGCAGATCGTGCGCTGCAGGACGGCTGTAGATGAGGCCGAGGTGACGCCGCTCTGTCGACGACTGGTTGCACGCAACCGCGGTGCATATCGAGGCCGCTTCAAGATACTGTGTCGCTCCGTTGTTGAAGAGCGACGCACTCAGGCTCGTAACTCCGCTTGGTGTCTGCAGTTGCAATGGACCGTGCCATAGCCACTCTTCGCCTCGCGCGGCGTGACAGATCAACGTGTCGTGCGCGCCCAGGGCCGGCGAAATGCCGAGCGACACGACTGGGCCTCCGGCGAGCGGTGCATAGTCTCCCCAGTGGAATACGACGCTTCCGGTGACGAGCGTTTCATTCCATTCGCGCTGCAGCCGATAGTTACCGAGCGACTGCGGAAGCACCGTTGCCGCTGAGTCGACTTCACGTGAATGACCGCTGCGCACCAACGCACGCGCGTAACTCACGCTGCCGAGCGCGATGACAAGCGCGAGAGCCACGCAACGAGAGGTCAGCCCCTGCCGCACATCGCTGCGCGCGAGACTCGGAAGCGGTGGCACACGCAGATCGTGTTGCGGATTCCAGCGCGAGAGCAGCACAAAGAGAATGATGGTCGCGACGAAGAAGAGAGACGCCCCTAGGATGTAGTCGCCCATCGCGGCGTGATCCTGCAACCAGGGATGCCGCAGCGCGATCACATAGTAAAAAACAAGCCCGCACAGCCGGACAAAGTTGAACAGATACCCCAGCAGCACAGCGCCTATTGTCAGGAGAGCCCATCGTCCGGGCCTCAACCGGTACAGATATCCGGCGACGAGAGCGATCAGACCCATAGTTACTGCACCGCGAATTCCATTGCACCCAGGAGCGATGAACATGCCGAACTTCGGCGTGAACATCAGGCTCAGCTGTTCGGGCGTGAGAGGCTGACCCAGGGCATGCGCCAGGCTGCGCGCGATCATCGCCGACGCATGTTGCAACGGCAGATCAACGTGCTGATTGAAGAAGTGCGGCACCGGGTTGACGAACCACATCAGCGCAACCGGAAACCACGCGGCCCGCAGCAAGCGCCTGCCGCCGAACAAGAGCACGGCTCCAGCCGTATACGCGATCGCAACCAGGGATACCGGCGGAAGCACAATCGACCACGAGGGCGACAGCACAAGCTCCAGCACGGCCTGATCGCGTAGATGCACGACGGCAATCGTCGCGGCGAGAATCGCCAATCCCCACCAGCTTCCCTCCGTCTCCCACTCGAGCGAACGCCACACGCGCAGGATCAGCACGAGGCTGACGATCGGCACGAGTGCCCCGATGGACTTCAGCGGATCGGTCTTCCACATCGCCCACAGCGCGGCGCAGCTGGAGCTGATCGCAAACAAGCCAGCGATGCTCAGCAGCAAAGCCACGTTGACTGACGGCGGAATTCGCAGCCCGCGCGGGTCACTCTGCGCGCGAACCTGCGGCGAGGCTGCAGCCGTCAGAGATGCTGTGGACATGTTTCGATTTTAGGCGCAGCAGCTTCGAGGACAAAGCGCCACCAAAGATTCATGCAGTCGGCGAACGACCCATCAGGAGCCGTGCACGGAGGCTTGACGTTCGGAGTGGCCGGAGAGTTCGGCGGCGCGCGCCTCGGCGTACGCAGCCGCGCCGAGCAGCGCGCACGTGTCGTCAAGAATCACACGCACGGGAATCGTCTCGAGCAGCGGCGACAGGCGCCCTTTGTCCAGAAACGCTTGCGTGAACGTGCCACCGGCCAGGAACTTCAGGATCTTCGGCGCGATTCCACCGCCCAGGTAAATTCCGCCGAGTGCAAGCAGCTTGAGCGCGAGATTGCCGGCCTCCGCACCGTACGCGGAGACAAAGACCTCAATCGCCTTGACGCATATCTCGCTTGAGCCATCTTCGGCGCAGGAGCCGATCACCGCGTTCGGGTCCTCGCTCTGCATGCGCTCGCGCAGCCAGTCCGGTTCTTCCATCTTCTGGTCATCACGCAGAAACGCATAGACGTTCCGAATCCCGAGGCCAGAGACGACACGCTCGGTGCTCACGCGGCCATTCAGACTGTGCCGCAAATAGTTCAGCAGCGCAATCTCGATGTCATTGCGCGCTGCGAAGTCGCCATGCCCCCCCTCGGAGGGAATCGGCAGATGGCGCCGCAGCATCGAGTCCCAGATCAGCAGGCACTCACCGAGTCCCGTGCCTGCGGCGATAAGTCCGCGATGCCCGACGGAGCTCGCGTCCCCCGCATGCAGCGTAAAAATCTTCTCCGGTGCGAGTTCCGGGATGCCGTAGCCGTTGGCCTCAAGGTCGTTGATCAGAAAAATGTGCTGAATGCCGAGCGACCGCTGCAGGTCACGCGCGTCGAGCGTCCACGGCAGGTTGGTAAGCTTCAGCCGGCCATCGCGCACAGGGCCCGGCACACCGAAGCAGGACGCGAGGATCTGCCCGCGAACGTCCGGCTGCCCGCTCTTCTCCGGCGAGAGAAACTCCTTCACAACATCATCGAGACACGCGAACTCCGTCGCAGGAAACTTCGCATCGCGCACTGGCGACAGCTTGCCACCAACG
This sequence comes from Acidobacteriaceae bacterium, assembly GCA_036500785.1. GTDB lineage: Bacteria > Acidobacteriota > Terriglobia > Terriglobales > Acidobacteriaceae > Granulicella. The sequence goes on along the minus strand of DASYBN010000514.1, from coordinate 230 downwards.
AAGCTATACAGCGCCAGATGAACCTTCGTCCCACCTACATCACCAGCCAGAATCATGCGCCCTCAGATCTCCTGCGCTCTTCAGATTTCGAGCGTTCCCACACGATATCCGTTTGCCTCAGCCACCGCGCTGGCTGGCGGCAGCTTCTTCGCGGCGTCCTCATCGAGCAGGAACAGAAGCTTACCATTCGCCGGCCGAATCAATTGCGACGGCAGCCGCTCCGGGTCGCG
>DASYBN010000513.1:0-3828 GCA_036500785.1 Acidobacteriaceae bacterium | reverse complement strand
GTGGGAGCCTGAGGATGGCAAGTTCGAGTACGCGTGGATGGACCGCGTGGTGGACGCGATGGGCAAGGCCGGGATCAAGGTGATTCTCGGCACGCCGACTTACTCGATCCCGACGTGGCTGTATCACGAGCATCCGGAGATCCTGGCGCGGCCGCTTGGCGGAGCGCCGGTGTTTTACGGCATGCGGCAGAACATGGATATCTCCAATGCCACGTACCGGCGGTACTCGGAGCGCGTCATCGCGCATCTGGTGGAGCACTACCGCGACAATCCTTACGTGATCGGCTGGCAGGTTGATAACGAGACATCGGCGTATGGCGCGTCGAATGCGGATGTGTTTCAGGGGTTCGTCGAACACGTGAAGCAGAAGTTCGGCACGCCGCAGAAGATGAATGAGGCGTGGTTTTTGAATTACTGGGGCGAAGACGTCAACAGCTGGGACGAGATGCCGACGCGGGACAGCGCGCAGGCGACGGGATACAAGCTGGAGTGGACGCGGTGGCAGCAGATGCGGGTCACGGACTTCCTCTCATGGCAGGCCGCGCTCGTCCGCAAGTACGGTCGGCCTGACCAGTTCGTGACGACGGACTTCGCCGGCGGGATGAAGACGGATGTGAATGAAGAGGCGGTCTCAAGTTCGCTGGATGTCGCCGCGATCAATGATTATCACGGCACGCAGGATCACTATGACGGATCGCAGCAGGCGATGGTTGAGGACTACACGCGATCGCTGAAGCACAGCAACTTCCTGGTGACCGAGACGAACGCGCAGACGACAGATTGGACCTCAGCGTTCCAGTACCCGCCGTATGACGGACAGCTTCGCGAAGATGTCTACACGCATATCGCGAACGGCGCGAACATGGTGGAGTACTGGCATTGGGGATCGATCAATGCCAACCAGGAGACCTATTGGAAGGGCGTGCTCTCGCACGACTATGAACCGAACCGCGCGTATGCTGAGGTCGCGCGCACGGCGCATGAGCTGCAGCGGATTGGGCCGCAGCTTGCCGGGATGCAACTGCACAATCAGGTGGCGATTCTGTGGAGTCGCGATTCGATGAACGCCATCCAGTTCATGCCGTTTACTTCTAGCGGACCGCAGTGGAGCTTCGCGCCCCCGACGGCAGATTACAGCTCGCTCGTGCGGCAGTTTCACCACTCCCTTTATGCGCTGAACGCGGGCGTCGATTTCATCTTTCCGGAGGACGCAGATTTTTCGCGCTACAAGCTGATCATCATTCCGGCGCTGTATATCGCGGATGACGCGCTGCTCCAGAAGATCTCCGACTATGTGAAGGGCGGCGGGCACGTTGTGATGACGTTCAAGAGCGGCTTCGCGAACGAGAACTCCGCCGTGCGCTGGGTGCGCGCGCCCGGGCCGCTGCGCGATGCCGCTGGCTTCAGCTATCAGGAGTTCTCGAATTTAGAGAAGCCGCTCGCGCTCAAGGACGACCCGTTTCATGCGGGCGCGGATAACAAGGTGATGTATTGGGCCGAGTTCCTGATGCCGGAGCATGCGAAGGCGCTGGCGTATTACGACCATCCGTTTTTCGGTCGCTGGCCTGCGATTACGGAGAACAGCTTCGGATCGGGCACGTTGCTCTATGAGGGGACGTATCTCAGCGATGGGCTGCAGACCGCGATTGTGCGGCAGTCGCTCGAGGAGGCTGGGATTACGACTGATCAGGCGCTGCCGGCGGAGGTCCACGCGGTGAATGGCGTTGACCGGCTGGGGCGACAGATCCATTACTACTTCAACTACTCCGGTTCGCCTGCCAGCTTCAGCTATACGCATGCCGCGGGGACGGACCTGCTTTCCAGCAAGCAAGTTGAGAGTTCGCAGCAGCTCACGCTTGGCCCGTGGGACCTGGCAATCGTTGAAGAGCGTTAATGCTGGCGTGTTATTCGGGTTCAGTAGGTGACGACGTAGACGCGTCCTTTGATGGTCACGGGATCCTTCTCGGTCGTGCGAAATGTCAGCGTAATGGCCTCGCCGGGGCGCAGATCCCGGCTGCTGATCTCGCCCTCTCCCCACGATAGCCCGGCCCACACGACGCGATCGTAGCCCTCGCGAATGGGTAGCTGACGGCCGCCCTGTTCGGCATTCATCACGAAGACCTTGCCCATTGGTGTGCCCTTGGGATCGCCGCCGGCCCATGTGCGACGTAGCGTTCCGTCGAGCGAATACTGCTGCAGGATCAGGCGCAGATCGCCGCTCTGAGGCGCGGTCACGGTCGCGGTGATCACGCCTTTGCCTGTGTCGTGAAACTGTGCGTCGAGCGGGCGGATCGATTTCGGGATCACCACATCGTTTTGAATGCCGAGCGCGTACGCCTGCGTTGCATATTTGCCGAAGCCGACCACTGCCATCTGCTCGGGACCGAGCTCGATGCGGTTGCCCGCAAGTCTGGGGACGAATCCGGCGTCGCGGAACAAGACGCTTCCCTGCTCGATCGCGTGCTGCTCTTGTGAGAGCAGTGGCAGCGTGATCGTCGCGACGGTCTCTGTTGGATTCACCAGGGTATACACGCTCCCTTGGCTATCCAGCGCGCCGAATCCATAGGGTTCTACATCGCCCGGGATTCCGCCGAAGGTCTTGATTCTGCCCTCAGACTGGAAGTGCAGGAACAGCGATTGCACGCGCGCGAACCAGCGTGCGTCGGCGTCGCCAAGCAATTCGAGATTGCCGTAGGTTGTGTTGATCCAACCGCCGCGTGCCATCATGAGCACGAGCGAGCCCTTCCACTCCTGAAAAGCGCGACGGTAGATCGTGCCGGTTTTTCCTGGCATGAAGCTGGTGGTATCGATGCGCTCTAGGGGCACACCACTTTGCTCATATCGACGCATCTGGTGATCGCTGTAGACGTCGAGCGATCTCCAGAAGTTCATCGCCGGGACATCACTGGGTCGCGGATCGCCGCAATAGAGCGAGTCGAAAACTTCCAGCCAGCGCAGGTCGATCGGATTCTTGAAGGGAAACTTGTAGTACGTCGTGTCCATGTCGCCGCCGAAGCCATTGAATGCTTCGAGCACGACATCGGGATTCTTTCGGCGGAAGGCTGCGAGCGCGTCGTGCAGCGCGTCGGAGTTTCGCCTGATGATCTCCTGCTTAGTGAATTTCGCTTCGCTGCCCGGAGTTGCGGCAGTCATGTCGGCGAAATCGAATAGAAACATTCGGATGCCGCGGTCGTACCAGAGTTGCAGGACTTCCATGAAGTCCGGCAGGAAGCCGCCTTCGAACATGGACATCGCTGTCCCGCTCTTGTTGAGCGAGTCGCGCCACTTCGGGATTGGGTTGAGGTGGACCAGCGTGTTCGTGCTGAACCACAGGCCCGGTTGAATTCCATTCTCCTGGCAGAGTTTGATCCAGCGGTCCGGACCTTCGGGCCAGTTCGGGCTCTTCCAAGTGCGATAGCCGCTGTCCGGATCGAACCAGAACGCATCCATGACGTAGTAGTCGAAGCGAACGCCGTCGCGGCGAAGGCGGAGCACGTTATCGAGCTCTTTCAGGGTGAGCGACTCGGTCAGCGGCACGTTGTCCGAGAGTTCGTCGTAGGCGGCCCAGTTGTCGTAGACGGAGATGGGATCGGGAATCGTCGGCGAAGCGAGAGCGCTTCGCGAGTACTTTGCCTGCGGCGTTGCGGCGTGCGGTGTTGCAACAGCCATCAGCGCTAACGCCAGCCCCACGCGGTTATTCATTAGGCCCCACATTCATCTGCGCGTAGATGGGTTCTCCGAACACTTTGCGCAGTGCGAGTCCCAAAGGCACTGGACCGACCGGCTCATTCCATTCGGCTGCGGCCGCGTCGTTCGGCCCGCGAAGCG